>NZ_BAAALF010000121.1:0-2398 GCF_039528135.1 Kitasatospora nipponensis
CCGTGACCCGCCCGGGTCGGGCCCGGCACAGCGCGGTGGCCGCCGTGGTGCTGCTGGCCGCGGCCCCGGGCATCGGCTCACTGCTCTGAGGGGTCCGCGCGGGCGCGCGGCGGCCGGGCCTCAGTGCGACGGCGGCTGCGGCGTCAGCATCCGGGCCAGCACCGCGCGGTGCAGCGGCCGGGCCGCCTCGTAGCGCTCGCGACCCTCGGGGGTGAGCTGCACGTAGATGCCGCGGCGGTCGGAGGCACACATCGCCCGCGCGACCAGGCCGGCCTTCTCCAGCCGGCCGATCAGCCGGGAGAGCGCGCTCTGGCTGAGGTGCACCGTCTCGGCCAGCTCCTGCACCCGCAGGTTGCCCGCCGCCTCGGCCGGCGCCTGCGCGAGCCGCTCCAGCACCTCGAACTCGCTCATCCCCAGGCCGAACCCCTCGCCCAGCTCACGCTCCAGGACGCAGGAGGTCGCCGCGTGGCGGGCCAGCAGCGCGCGCCATTCGCGGACCAGCTCGGCCTGGTCGGGGACCACCTCTGATGCAGACACGGGCGCATCCTAGCACATGCATGGGAACTATATGAGTTCACATTATATTTACTTGCATTGATTGCACGTGCATGTAGTGTCTCGCCCATGACCACAGCACCCCGCGACGGATCAACACCCCACTCCCCGAAGACCTCTGACACCTCGACCGGTCAGGACCACTGGAGCCCACGGCTCTGGGGCACCCTGATCGTGCTCTGCGCCGCCCTCTTCCTGGACGCCCTGGACGTCTCGATGGTCGGCGTCGCACTCCCCTCCATCGGCACCGACCTCAAGCTCTCCACGTCCGCACTGCAGTGGGTGGTCAGCGGCTACGTCCTGGGGTACGGCGGGCTGCTGCTGCTCGGCGGCCGGGCGGCCGACCTGCTGGGCCGGCGCCGGGTCTTCCTGATCGCCCTCGCGGTCTTCGCCGCCGCCTCGCTGCTCGGCGGGCTGGTCGACGACGGCGCCCTGCTGATCGGCGCCCGCTTCCTCAAGGGGGCCAGCGCCGCCTTCACCGCCCCGGCCGCGCTCTCGATCATCACCACCACCTTCGCCGAGGGACCGGCCCGCAACCGGGCCCTGTCGATCTTCACCACCTGCGGCGCCAGCGGGTACTCACTGGGCCTGGTGCTCAGCGGGCTGCTCACCTCGGTCGGCTGGCGCTGGACCTTCCTGATGCCGGTACCCGTCGCCCTGGTCGCGCTCTTCGCCGCGATCCGGCTGCTCCCCCGCCCGGCCCGCGAGGAGCGCGGCCACGGCGGCTACGACGTGGCGGGCGCCATCACCGGCACCGCCGCCCTGCTCCTGCTGGTCTTCACCGTCACCGAGGCGCAGAGCGCCGGCTGGGCCAGCCTGCGGACCCTGGGCTCGCTCGCCGCGGTGGTCGTGCTGGGCACCGCCTTCCTGCTGATCGAGCAGCGCACCGCGCACCCGCTGGTGCGGCTGGGCATCTTCCGCAACGGGATGGTGGCCCGGGCCAACGTCGCGGCGCTGACCGTGATGGGCTCCTACGCGGGCTTCCAGTTCATCGTCACCCTCTACCTGCAGCGGGTGCTCGGCTGGTCCGCCCTGGAGATGGCCTTCGCCCTGCTGCCGGCCGGCGCCCTGGTCGCGCTCTCGGCCACCAGGATGGGCGCCATCGTGGACCGCTACGGCACCGGCCGGCTGCTCCCGCTGGGCGGCCTGGCGCTGGTCCTGGGCTACGCGCTCTTCCTGCGGCTGGACACCCACAGCACCTTCGTCGCGCTGGTGCTGCCGAGCATGCTGCTGCTGGGCATCGGCTTCGCCCTCGCCTACCCGAGCGCCAACATCGCCGCCACCGACGGTGTCGCCGACGAGGAGCAGGGCCTGGCCTCGGGGCTGGTGAACACCGCGATGCAGGTGGGCAGCGCGCTGGTGCTCGCCGTGGTGAGCGCCGTGATCACCGCCGGCAGCCACGGCGGTAGCAGCGCGCGGCAGCAACTGGACGGCTACCGGCCGGCGCTGGTCCTGGTCACCGTCGTCGCCCTGGCGGGGCTGGCGGTGACCGGGCTCGGTGCCCTGCTCGACCGCCGCCGGCGCACCGCCGCCGTCCACCCGGTGGCGGACTACGATGTGGTGCGGACGAACGCGCTGGTCGACAGCGTACGAGCGGAGGAGCGGGTCTGAGTCTGCGTCATCTGCCGGACCCTCCGACGGGCACCCGTCGGAGGGTGCTGCGCTGTCCGGCCGACGGGCCGGCCAGTGTCGGCCTGCGTCCGAACTACGCACCGTGCGGGGTGCGGTGGCGCCGCGAGGGCTTCCGGGACCGGACGCAAGACGCCCGCCGGGCAGGCGACCCCTCGCTGCCCGGCGGGCGCCGGGCCCCCCCGCCCCCCCGTCCTCGTGGGCCGGGCGCGGC
>NZ_BAAALF010000121.1:2408-25372 GCF_039528135.1 Kitasatospora nipponensis
CTCACCAGTCCCCCGTTCTGGTGAGACCGGCGCCGGCCGCCGTACCGGCCCGGCGCTCGCCCTCACCTCGGGCGTCTGCCGCCGGCTGGTTCGGGCGGCAGTATATTGACCGCGAACCAACCAACGTACGGAGCTGACACGATGGCACCTCGCGGGGATTCGGTCAACGAGGAGATGCGTCTGCGCTCCCGGCGCCGGCTGATGCTGGCCACCGTGGAACTGGTCGACCAGCGCGGATACGCCGCCACCACGCTCGCCGACATCGCCGAGCGGGCCGGCCTGGCCCGTGGCCTGGTCTCGTACTACTTCGACGGCAAACGGCTGCTCATGCAGTCGGCCACCCACCGGATGATGCACCTGCGGCTGGCCACGGCCCTGGGTGCGCTGGCGCCCGACGCCGGTGCGCCGGACCGGCTCGCCTGCGCCATCGACGCCGTGCTGAACCTGGCGCTGGAGCACCCGCGGGTGATGCGCTCGCACCTCGCGCTGATCCTCGACCCGGACAGCGGCAGCTTCGTGCAGGACCCCGAGCAGCAGCAGCTCGGCGCGATCCTGCAGGGGCTGCTGGCCGACTGGGGCGCGGACGACCCGGCGGCCGAGCACGCGGTGCTGCGCAGCGCGCTGATGGGCGGCTGCATGGGCGTCCTGCTGCCCGGCGCGCAGACGCCGCTGCCGCCGATCCGGGCCGACCTGTTCGCCCGCTACGGGCTGCCCTGGGAGCTCGGCCGGCCACCGCAGCCGCAGGCGCCGAGCCGGCCGCAGTGGATACCGGCCCGCCGGTGCGCGCCGACCGGGGCCAGGACGCCGTGACCGTCACGGCGGGCGGTGTCAGCTCTCGGCGAGGATCGAGCCGAGCAGTTCGATCGTCCGCTCCGGGGTGAGGCTGTCCACGCAGAGCCGCTCCATCACCTGGACGTAGGCGTCCACGTCGTCGCGCTTGTCGAGGTAGAGCGCGCTGGTGAGCTGCTCCAGGTAGACCACGTCGGCCAGGTCCTGTTCGGGGAAGCGCAGGATGCTGAACGCGCCGCTCTCACCGGCGTGCGCGCCGAAGCGGAACGGCATCACCTGGATCACCACGTTGGGCTGCTGCGCCACGTCGATCAGGTACTGGAGCTGGCCGCGCATCACCTTCGGGCCGCCGACCGGGCGGCGCAGCGCCGCCTCGTCGATCACCGCCCACAGGCGCGGGCCCTGACCGTCCGTCAGCAGCTTCTGCCGGCGCAGCCGCAGGCCCACCAGCCGGTCGATCTCCTCCTCGCTGAGCACCGGGCGGCTCTGCCCGAAGACCGCCCGGGCGTAGTCCTCGGACTGCAGCAGGCCGGGGATGAACTGGACCTCGTAGGTGCGGATCAGCGAGGCCGCCTCCTCCAGGCCCACGTAGGTCTGGAACCAGCCCGGCAGCACGTCGCTGAAGCTGTGCCACCAGCCGGACTTGTTGGCCTCGCGGACCAGGCCGAGCAGCGACTCGCGCTCGTCGCCGTCGTCCACGCCGTAGAGGCTGAGGAGGTCGGCGACGTCACGCTCCTTGAAGCTGACGCGGCCCAGCTCCATCCTGCTGATCTTCGACTCGGAGGCACGGATGGCGTAACCGGCGTCCTCGCGCGTGATGTTGCGGCTCTCGCGCAGCCGACGCAGCTGGGAGCCCAGGAGGATCCGGCGCACCATGGAACCGCCGCCGGGCTGCACTGTGGTCATTGCCGTGGGAACCTCCGCCTCGGGAAAACAGCGCACAGTCTGCCATCAACTGGGCGCTGACAGTGCCTGTAGTGGCAGATGGATCTATCAATTTTGCATCGGCACGTCCATCCGCACCAGCAGATGCACGTGCATCCGGCGTCTGCATATGCCAATAGTGCGACTGCACGTGAATCGACTCTTGCATCTGCCGTGAGCGCAGAGCACGATGGTGCACGTGCAGTTGCACACCCCCTAGACATTCCCGCGGGCTTCGCCGTCGACCCCACGCGCGACTCCGCACCCCTGTCGGGCCGTGGTCACTCACGGCCCCGGCCGCGGTGCGCGGATGAGTGCGGTGGCCGGTCGGGGCGCTGGCGAAGCGGCCGAGCGAGTCGGAGGTGACCGGCATGACCCCGCCGGGTCCAGCCGTGTCCGCCCCCTTATGGGAGGAGCTCTTCATGGGCACCGGTGCGGCCCTGGCCGTTGATCCTGACGTCGTGACGTGTACGCTCGCCCCCCGCTACGACGCGGTGAAGACCGCGCGTGACTTCGCCAGGACCACCCTGCAGGACTGGGGTCTGGGCGACCTCTTCGACGATGTGGCCCTGGTGGCCTCGGAGTTGGTGACCAACGCACTGCGGCACGCGATAGGCCAGCCGACCACGGCCGACCTGCCTGGCCTGCCGGGATCGGGGCGCCAGCCCTTCCCCGTCCAGGGCGGCCCCGGGCGCGGCCAGGACACCCGCGCGCAGCAGGGCGGCAGCCGGCTCCCGATCCGCATCAGCCTGGTCCACCGGGCA
Organism: Kitasatospora nipponensis; assembly: GCF_039528135.1. Classification (NCBI taxonomy): domain Bacteria; kingdom Bacillati; phylum Actinomycetota; class Actinomycetes; order Kitasatosporales; family Streptomycetaceae; genus Kitasatospora; species Kitasatospora nipponensis. The sequence continues at coordinate 4,886 of NZ_BAAALF010000121.1, forward strand.
CCCCAACTGGTCTGCGCGGTCAGCGATCCGAGCAGCGAGGGCCCGGTCACCCGGGAGGCCGACTTCGTCGCCGAGTCCGGTCGCGGACTCCATCTGGTGGACTCCTTCAGCCAGTCCTGGGGCTGGCACCCGCTGGCCGGTGCGGGCAAGGTGGTCTGGGCGCTCTTCGAGGCGGACGAACCGTCGCAGGGCGCGAGCCGGCTGGCGATCGACTCCTCGACCGCCGGGCGCCACCGGCGCTCCGCCTAGGCGCCCACCGCCGTGCACCGAACGCCGCGCCCGTGCGCGGCGTTTCGTTGTGTCCGGGGCCGGTACGGCGCGAAGCGGCGCGACGCGGACCCGCTCGACCGGGATCCGCACGACCGGCACCCGCGTGACGGGGATCCGCACGGCGCGGGCCGGCGCGACGCGGGCCGGCGCGACGCGGGCCGGCGCGGGTGGGCCCGTCGGGGCCGGGAACCGTGGCCGGACATGTCGAACGCCGTCGCGGCACTGACTCCCACGACGGCGCGTACAGGGGCCGCCCGCCCCACCGGGCGACCGGGCGGGCGATCAACCCGCCAGGTGGTCGAACTCCCCGTCCTTCACGCCGAGAAGCAACGCGGTTATCTCGTCGCGCGTGTAGATGAGTGCGGGACCGTCCGGGAACCGCGAGTTGCGCATCGCCACGGCGCCGTCCGGCAGGGCGGCGAGCTCCACGCAGTTCCCCTTGGAGTTGCTGTGCCGACTCTTCTGCCAGACCACGTCTTCGAGGTCGGTAGCCGCCATCCCGTTGTACATGTGGTGCATAGAAATCTCCCAAGAGCCTGGAGTGCTCGAACTGCTCGGCGCCCGACCGCTCCCGGCCGCCGGCCGCCTCCGGCTCGCGCGGGCAGGACAGATGCCTTACTTGTCGTGATGATAACGCTAATGCACGTGCATCGGCATGTGAGTTTGCGCGTGCATCCTCCCGAGGCCGGCGTGACGTTTCCCGCCACCCATGGGCGGATTGACGGTACGTAAGAGGACATATCACCGCGATTCGACCCGCCCGCCGCCCACTGACCGGCCCTGATGAGTGCCGGGCGAGCGCCGGCGGACCCGGCGTCGACCGCTTCGGTTGATCAACTTCGCAACGGTTCCCTCACGCTCCGTCACCTGACTGGGAGTGAGCGGGGAGTTTCGCGCCGGTTGTCCGGGTTGCGCGAGCGGGCGCGTGGGAGCGCGCACGGCGCGGTCGACCCGGTCCGGTGCGAAGGCCGCAGGTGGGGGGTGGGAGCCCCGTCGGGGCAGCCGGATGCGGAGCGATCGCGCGAATGTCCTACGATCTCCGCCATGAGCACTGCAGCCATCCCGGGCGCACCACTGCCCGTCCGCACGCCAGGCTCCCGCGCGCGGGGGCGCCATCGTCGGCCCGACCGGTCCGAGCTGCCGGCCGGCGCGCCGGGGCTCGTGCTCGCCGTGCCCGCCGAGGCGACGCCCGAGACGCTCCGTCTGGTCGACGAGATCCTCTCGATGGTCCGCGGCGAGCAGCCGGGGGTCGAGGTCGCCGCCGGCTGGCTGTCCGGCCCCGCCGAGCCCACCGGCGCCTCCGACGACGAGGGCCACGGCACCTCCGAGGAGGACCGGGCCGCCGACGGCACCTCCGACGAGGGCCGGTACGGGACGGGCCGGCCCGAGCCCGCCGCGCCGAGCGTGGCGCAGCTGGTGCTGGGCGCGGTCGAGGCCGGCCTGTCGGCGCCGGTCGTGGTCCCGCTGCTGTTCGGCCCGCACGAGTTCCTGACGGTCCTGCACAAGCTGTCCGCCGAGACCGGCGCCGTGGTCACCGACGTGCTGGGCCCGCACCCGCTGCTGGCCGAGGCCGTCCACGTGCGGCTCTCCGAGGCCGGACTGGCCCGGGCCGACCGGGCCCGGCTCTTCGCCATCACCACCGCCGCCGACGGCGTGGTGCTGACCACCGTGGGCGGTGAGGAGGCCGCGGCCGCGGCCGGGATCACCGGCGTGCTGCTGGCCGCCCGGCTGGCCGTCCCGGTGGTCGCCGCCGCACTCGACGTGCCCGGCTCGGTGGCCGCCGCCGTGGAGCACCTGCGCGCCACCGGCTCGCAGCGCCCGGCGCTGGCCCCGCTGGTGATCGGCCCCGAGGCGCCGGCCGAGCTGCTGGCCGAGGCGGGCGCGCAGACCGGCTGCCCGGCCGCCGAGGCCGTCGGCGCGTACTCGACGATCGGTCAGCTGATCGCCGGCCACTACCTGACCGCGCTGGTCCCGCTGATCGACGCGCAGGTGCTGGCCGCCCAGGCCGAGGCCGCGGCCCAGGCGCAGGCCGACGACGCGGGCGAGTGACCCCCCGACCCCGGGGTCTCCGGATCCCGGGGCCTGCTGGTCCGGTCGACGCCGGGCCGCATTCCCACCCGGCAGGCTCCCCATCCGTTGAACGGGTGGGGAGCCTGCCGCGTACAGAGGGGAGAGGCACCGGCCCCGCGGGCCCCCGCCCCCGCCCCCCCCGCCGCCCCCCGCACCGGCCCGCACCGCGCCGGTCCCCCCGTTGCAGGGTCAGGCCGTCAGGCGGGCGGTCGCCGGCGCACCGGGGGGCAGGTCGACGGTGGGCACGCTGGGCCCGACCGCGGGGGTCGCGGGCGGGGTGGCGCCGCCGGGCGCGAGGTTGCGGGTGGTGCTCTGCCCGGCGGGGCGCAGCAGCAGGCCGGTCGGCGCCGGGGCCGCGGGGTCGAGCCAGATCGCCTGGCCGTCGCCGAGGTCGCAGTCGAGCACCGCCAGGTCGTCCGGCGCGCCGTCGCGGGTGGCGGCGGCGGCCACCGCGGCCCGGCGATAGCCCGTCAGCCGGCTGCGGCTCACCGTGACCTGCTCCCCCGCCAGGACGTGACGCGCCGTCGCCACCGCGTAGTCGCTCTGCCCGGCGGCGTCGATCAGGAGCCCGTCGAAGGTGGTGCCGCGGTCGCGGCCCAGCGCGTGGATCAGCACGCCCCCGGCGGCGTTGCCGTGCAGCACGGCGGCCCGGTAGTCGAAGTCGTTGAGGTAGGCGCCGTGTTCGATGCCCCAGCCGCCGTTGTGGTAGCCGACGAAGCCGGTGACGGTGTGCTGCTGCTGGGCGTTGAGCCAGACGAAGATGCCGTCCTGCAGGTTGTTGTGGGCCAGGCAGCGCTCGAAGGTCCAGACGCCCTCGCTGTTCTCCGGCCACTCGTAGCCGCTCGCGCCGGTGGCGCCCTGCACGCCGACGGCCACGCAGTCGCGCACCGAGCCGCCGCGGCCGGCGCCGAGGCTGAAGCCGGTGAGGCGGTAGGCCCGCGGGTTGGGGTCGAGGACGGCGCGCGAGGCGACGCAGCCCTCGTAGACCAGGTCGTCGGAGGGGACCTGCGGGGTGCGGGTGTCCACCGGGCCGTCCCACCAGTAGGCGTCCTCCCAGGTGTCGTGGCTGACGCAGGCCCGGAAGGCGATGCCGTGGCTGGCGTGCGGGACGAAGGCGTGGTTGCCGGCGTCGCGGACCACCACGCCCTCCACCACGGTGCCGCGCGAGCTGTCGCCCAACTGGTGGAAGTGCAGCGCGTACCGGCCCAGCACCGGCGCGGTGACGGGGGTGTCCCCCTGCGCGGAGCGCCAGGTCTCGCCGGTCGCCGTGCGCGGCCCGAGCCAGCGCAGCGCGGCGTGCCGCAGGTCGCAGGGACGCGAGCTGGTGAGGTGGACGTGGGCGCGGCCCTGGGCGGTGCCCTCGATCCGTACGCTGCGGGTCAGGTTGAGCACCTCGGCGCCGAGCGCGGCGCCGCCGACGGTGACCAGCGGGTGCGGGTGCTCCAGCGGCGCGTCCAGCGTGACGGTGGCCCCCTGGACGGCGCGCACGGTGCGCAGGTCGTAGTGCTCGCTGAAGCCGTCCCGGTCGGGCGGCTCGGTGGGGGCCAGGGCGAGCTCGTCGCCGGGCAGCCAGCCGGCCGGGGCGGCGGCCAGCGTGACGGTGCCGTCGCCGGCTTCCAGCGGGCCGGCCGCGCGGGCCCAGGCGGTCTTCGCCGCGCCGTCCAGGCGCAGGTAGCCGGCGCCGGTGACCCACAGGCCGGTGTCGCTCGCCAGCACGGTCATGGCGCCGCCCTGGAAGCGCCGCTCGTCGACCGCGGGGAAGCGCAGGCAGTGGGTGTGCTCGCCGCCCGGGGCGAGCAGCAGGGCGCCGCGGACCTCGACGTTGCCGGTCGACTGCAGGGTCAGGTCGCGGTCGGCGGCGAAGCTGAGCGAGCCGCCGGGCTCGATCAGCAGGCCGGCGACGGTGGCGTCGGTGTCCAGCTCGACGTGGTCGGTGATCCGCACGGTCCGGTCCGGACCCGGGGGCGCGCCGCCCCAGCCGGCCGGGTCGGACCAGCGGCGCGGTGGCGCGCCGGCCGGCTGCGGTGACGGACCGCCGGGTGGGCCGGCGTGGCCCCCGGTCCGGCCTGACGCGCCACCAGATGTGGTGATATGACGCAAATCGGGCATTTTACCCAGCAGGGCGGCCCCGCCCAGGGCCCCCGCCACCGTCCCGGCGGCGAGCCAGCCCAGGATCCGCCGTCGCGCCGGATCCGCAACTCGGCGCGGCGGCGGACCCGGGTCCTTGGTCCCGTCGGCGGGCCACTCGGGCCCCTGCGACCGCGTGCGCTCGTCCATGATCGGGCCGCCTCCCCCCGGACGGGACGTCAGGTCCGCGTCCTCCTGAAGGATAGGCAATTGCCCTGTCGATGCGGGCCGTTGCCGAAATCCGACCGAAGGTAACCGGGGGCGGGCGCCGACACCCTTTCAGATGATCTCCCCGGTCGATCTTGAAGGTTCCGCAAAGGCGGTGTGATGAGCATCACAGCTGTTTGCGGATTCAACTTAACTCTGTCTAACGTGCTCCCCGTTCGTGGTCACACGGACCAAGCGCAGCCGGACGCCGAGTCCTGCCACCGGGCGTGCTTGCACTGCGGAACGCACCACGGCAGGAGCGGGGGAACCAGGTAAGCCGCCCCGGGCAGCCGGTCTTCGGACCGGCCGATCCGGAGCTAGGGGTGAAGCCGCGCTCAGCGCGGCCGGGCAACTCCAGCCCGAATCCGACAGCTCACCTCGTAGGCGTAGGAGAGGAACGCGTCTTCATGCTGCCCACCACTGGCACCCGTACGTCCCGCACCACCCGCCGTGTGATCGCCGCGACCGGCCTGGTCGGCCTCGGCCTCAGCCTCCCCTGCATCACCGCCACCACCGCCTCGGCTGCCACGGTCTCCACCTGGGACAAGGTCGCGCAGTGCGAGAGCTCCGGTGACTGGAGCATCAACACCGGCAACGGCTTCTACGGCGGCCTGCAGTTCACCGCCTCCACCTGGGCCGCGTACGGCGGCACCCAGTACGCCCCGCAGGCCAACCAGGCCACCAAGGACCAGCAGATCGCCGTCGCCGAGAAGGTGCTGGCCGACCAGGGCCCCGGCGCCTGGCCCGTCTGCTCCATCCAGGCCGGCCTGACCAAGGGCGGCCCCGCCCCGGCGATCAACCCCGGCGGTTCCTCGGCCTCCACCTCGACCGCTCCCAGCGCCCCCGCGCCGAGCGCCCCGGCCCCCAGCGCCCCCAGCGCCCCCGCGCAGAGCACCCCCGCGCAGGGCTCGGACGCCGGCAAGAGCTGGAGCCACGGCAACTGGAACCACGGCGCGCAGGGCGACCAGAGCTACACCGTGGTCGCCGGCGACTGGCTCTCCAACATCGCCAAGGCCCACCACGTGCAGGGTGGCTGGCAGAAGCTGTACGAGCTCAACAAGTCGGTCCTGACCCAGGGTCCGGACACCATCTACCCGGGTGAGCGCCTCTCGCTCGGCACCTGGTCGCAGGCGCAGGCCCCGGCCGCCGACCAGAGCGCCCCCAGCAGCGCCCCCGCCGCCCCCGTCAAGGCCGCCACCACCGCGGCCACCACCGCGGCGCCCGCGCCCGCCCAGGCCGCCTCCGGCAGCATGGCCAAGGCGATCGCCTTCGCCGAGTCCAAGGTCGGCCAGGCGTACGTCTACGGCGGCACCGGCAACGGTGGCTGGGACTGCTCGGGCCTGACCCAGGCCGCGATGGCCCAGGCCGGCATCTCCATCCCGCGGGTGGCCGCCGACCAGGCCGCCGCCAGCACCCACGTGTCGCTGTCCAACCTGCAGCCGGGCGACCTGCTCTTCTGGTCGAACAACGGCAGCAACTCGGGCGTCTACCACGTCGCCCTGTACATCGGCGACGGCCGCATGGTCGAGGCCGCCAACCCGAGCGCGGGCGTCAAGTACGAGACCCTCGCCAACTACGCGCCGGACTTCGCCGGCCGGGTCTGATCCCCGACCGCTCCCGCACGGCGGGCCCCCCCCCCCCCCCCGGGGGGGCCCCCCCCCCCACGGGGGAGGCGCCCCGCGGGCATGGTGACGACGACGGACGACGGGCATGCTGGGACCCTCGCACCCGATGAGGAGAGCCGCATGCCCCAGGTCACCGTCACGCTCGACGCCAACCTCGCGATCGACGTGATGCTGCTCAGTGGAACGAAGAGTCCACAGGACGCCGTCAACCTGATCGTCCGTGACTACCTGGCGCGGGGTCAGCGGACCGAGGCGCGCACCGGTGAGGCGGACAGCGCGCAGCGGTTGGCCCACGAGCGCCGGCCGGACACGGACGGCTGAAACCGCCAAGCCCCCGGCCAGTCGGCCGGGGGCTTGGCGGCGTTGCGGTCCTGCGGAGCTACCGGGGAGCCCTAACCACCGCGGTGCGTACGGGCGCCGGTGGAGCCGCGCATCACCAGCTCGGGCTGGAACATGAACTCGCCGCGCTGGGCGGACTGTCCGGCGACCTCCTCCAGCAGCGCGTCGACGGCCGCGGTGGCCATCGCCTCGACCGGCTGGCGCACGGTGGTCAACGGCGGCTCGGTGAAGGCGATCAGCGGCGAGTCGTCGAAGCCGACCACCGAGACGTCGCCCGGCACGGTGAGCCCGCGCTGGCGCACCGCGCGGATCGCGCCCAGCGCCATCAGGTCGCTGCCGCAGACGATCGCGGTGCAGCCGCGGTCCAGCAGGACGCCGGCCGCCGCGTGGCCGCCCTCGACGCTGAACAGCGAGTGGTGCACCAACTGCTCGACCTCCTCGGCGCTCTTGCCCAGCACCGAGCGCATCGCGGCCGTGAAGCCCTCGATCTTGCGCAGCACCGGCACGTACCGGCGCTGGCCGACCGCCAGGCCGATCCGCTCGTGGCCCAGTTCGGCCAGGTGCTGGACCGCCATCCACATCGCGGCCCGGTCGTCGGGCGAGATGAACGGCGCGGCGATCTTCTCGCTGTACCCGTTGATCAGCACGAACGGCACCTGGCGGCCGGTCAGTTTGGCGTAGCGGTCGTGGTCGGCGGTGGAGTCGGCGTGCAGGCCGGAGACGAAGACGATGCCCGCCACCCCCCGCTCGACCAGCATCTCCACCAGTTCGTCCTCGGTGGACCCGCCCGGCGTCTGGGTGCAGAGCACCGGCGTGTAGCCGTGCCGGCTGAGCACCTGCTCGATCACCTGGGCCAGCGCGGGGAAGATCGGGTTGCTCAGCTCGGGCGTGATCAGCCCGATCAGCCCGGCGCTGCGCTGGCGCAGCCGGGTGGGCCGTTCGTAGCCGAGCACGTCGAGCGCCGCCAGCACGGTCTGCCGTGTGGTGGCGGAGACGCCCGCCTTGCCGTTGAGGACGCGGCTGACGGTGGCCTCACTGACCCCCGCCTGAGCCGCGATATCCGAGAGTCGCGCCGTAGTCACGATCCCAGAGCCTATTGCAACCATCTCAGGCCGCCCACCAGCTGGTGCTGTCCGGTGCCAGCACGGTCTCGCCGTCGACCACGGTCAGGTCGGTGGAGGCCAGCAGCAGCGTGCCCGGGGCGGTGAAGCGCACCGGCTGCGCGGTGGTGTTCACCAGGCAGGTGAAGTCCTCGCGGCGGAAGGCCAGCACGCCCTCGGGGGCCGGGAGCCAGTCCACCTCGCGGCCGGCGCCCAGCGCGGCGTGCGTGCGGCGCACGGCCAGCGCGCTGCGGTAGAGCTCCAGGGTGGAGGTCGGGTCGCCGGTCTGCGCCTCGACGCTGAGCTCGGCCCACTCGGCCGGCTGCGGCAGCCAGCTCGGCCCGCCCTCGGCGGGACCGAAGCCGTAGGGCGCGCTGGTGCCGGACCACGGCAGCGGGACCCGGCAGCCGTCGCGGAAGCCGTCCTGGCCGTTGGCGCGGAAGAAGGAGGGGTCCTGGCGGACCTCGTCGGGCAGGTCCGTGACGTCGGGCAGGCCGAGTTCCTCGCCCTGGTAGAGGTAGGCCGAGCCGGGCAGCGCGAGCATCAGCAGGGTGGCCGCGCGGGCCCGGCGCAGGCCGAGCTCGCGGTCGCCGCGCTCGCGGATCTGGGTGCCGCCGGGCGGGTTGGCGAAGCGGGTGGCGTGCCGGGTGACGTCGTGGTTGGAGAGCACCCAGGTGGCCGGGGCGTCGACCGGGCGCATCGCGGCGAGCGACGAGTCGATCACCGCGCGCAGCTCGGCGGCGTCCCAGGAGGTGCCCAGGTACTGGAAGTTGAAGGCCTGGTGCAGCTCGTCGGGGCGCACGTAGTTGGCGGTCCGCTCGACGGTGGGGGTCCACGCCTCGGCCACCGCGATGCGCTGGCCCGGGTACTCCTGGAGGATCCTGCGCCAGCTGCGGTAGATCTCGTGCACGCCGTCCTGGTCGAAGAACGGCATCACGTCGTTGCCGAGCAGCTTGAGCTGGTCGTGGGTGCCGAGGTCGGGCAGGCCGGGGGCCTTCACCAGGCCGTGCGCCACGTCCACCCGGAAGCCGTCCACGCCCATGTCCAGCCAGAAGCGCAGGATCGAGCGGAACTCGTCGGCGACCGCCGGGTGGTCCCAGTCGAAGTCGGGCTGCTCGGGGGCGAACAGGTGCAGGTACCAGTCGCCCGGGGTGCCGTCCGGGTCGGTGGTGCGCGTCCAGGCCGGGCCGCCGAAGATGGACTCCCAGTCGTTGGGCGGCAGTTCGCCGTCCACGCCCTGGCCGGCCCGGAAGTGGTAGCGGTCGCGCAACGCGGATCCGGGGCCCTCGCGCAGCGCGCGCTGGAACCACTCGTGCTGGTCGGAGGAGTGGTTGGGGACCAGGTCCACGATGATCCGCAGGCCCAGCTCGTGGGCGTCGCGGATCAGGCCGTCGGCGTCCAGCAGGGTGCCGAACATCGGGTCCACCGCGCGGTAGTCGGCCACGTCGTAGCCGGCGTCGGCCTGCGGGGAGGCGTAGAACGGGGAGAGCCAGACCGCGTCGACACCCAGGTCGCGCAGGTACGGCAGGCGGCTGCGCACGCCGGGCAGGTCACCCATGCCGTCGCCGTTGGCGTCGGCGAAACTGCGCGGGTAGACCTGGTAGATGACCGCGTCCCGCCACCAGCCTCTGCCGGCGTCGGCGGCGGCCGAGGCGGCGTCGGTGGCGGTGCGGGAGGGCCGGGAGGTGTCGGCCAGGTTCTGGGTCATGTCAGGCGGATCCCTTGGGAACTAGGTGTCGTCCCGGCGGCCCGGTCGGGGCTGCCGGTGCGCGGCAACAGGCAGATTACTGTCATGAGTTGACTGTTGGTCAGGACTTGGCCGCACCCGCGGTCAGGCCGGTCACCAGGTGCCGCTGGACCAGGTAGAAGAAGACCGAGGCCGGCAGCGCGATCAGCACGGAGGTGGCGGCCATCAGGTTCCACTGGCTCTCGTACTGGCTGACGAAGCTGGTCAGACCGACCGCGAGGGTGTACTTGTCGGAGCTGAGCATGAAGGTGGAGGCGAACGGCACCTCGGCCCACGCGGTCAGGAAGGTGTAGAAGGCGGCGACCGCCAGGCCCGGGCGGGCCAGCGGCAGGATCAGCCGCCAGAAGGTGCCGAAGGGCGAGAGCCCGTCCACCCGGCCGGCCTCGTCGATCTCCACCGGGATGGTGTCGAAGTAGCCCTTGAGCAGCCAGGCGCAGTAGGGCACCACGGTGGTGGCGTAGACCAGGATCAGGCCGCCGTAGCTGTCCAGCAGGCCCAGGTCCGCCATGATGTAGTACATCGGCACGATGAGCACCGAGATGGGGAACATCTGGGTCACCAGCAGCGACCACATCAGCGGCCGCAGGCCCGGGAAGCGCATCCGGGAGACCGCGTAGCCGGTGCTCGCCGCGATCAGCACGCCGACCAGGCAGGTGCCGCCGGAGACCAGCAGCGAGTTGCCGAACCAGGTCAGGAAGTCGGTCTGGCCCAGCACCTTGCCGAAGTTGGCGAAGGTGGCCTTACCCAGGATGGCCCCGGGGTGCAGGTAGTCGTTCTTGTCCGGGCCGAGCGCGATGTAGAAGATCCAGAGCACCGGGAAGACCGCCACCAGGCTGGCCAGGATCAGCACGCCGTGCGACAGGGCGGCCGCGGTGCGGCTGCTCTCGCCGCGCCGGCGGGCGCGCGGCGTCCGGGCCGGGGCGGCCGGGGCCCGGCGCGGCGCGCGGGGTTCGGTGCCGGGGAGGTCGGTGGTCGTGCTCATCGGATGGCCCTTTCCGTTCCTACGGGTGCTGCGTGGTCAGTTGCGTGCCGGCGACGGGTGGGCCGTCACAGGACGGCCTGGTCGTTGCGCCTGAGCCAGCGCTGGTAGAAGCCGGTGAAGACGATCAGGATGGACAGCAGGATGATCCCGTAGGCCGCCGACTGCGCGTAGTCGCGCGGCTGTTGGCCGAAGCCCAGGCGGTAGGCCCAGGTCACCAGGATCTGCACGTCCGGCGCGTTCACCCCGAAGAGCAGGTAGATGATGGTGAACTGGTTGAAGGTCCAGATCACGCCGAGCAGCACCACGGTGCTGGAGACCGCGCGCAGGCCGGGCAGCGTCACGTGGCGGAAGCGCTGCCAGGGCGAGGCACCGTCCATCTCGGCCGCCTCGTAGAGCTCGGCGGGGATCGACTGCAGGCCGCCGAGCAGCGAGACCATCATGAACGGCACGCCGCACCAGGTGTTGACCAGGATCGCGGCCGCCTTCTGCGCCAGCGGGTCCTCCAGCCAGCCGGGTTGCGGCAGGTGCAGGGCGCCGAGCAGCGAGTTGACCGCGCCGCCGTCGGAGAGCATCAGGCGCCAGGAGAAGACCGTGACGAAGGTGGGCACCGCCCACGGCACGATCAGCAGCAGCCGGTAGGCGGTGCGCCCGCGCAGCTTCTGGTTGAGCAGCATCGCCAGGCCCAGGCCCAGGCCGTAGTGCAGCGCGACGCAGAGAACCGTCCACACCACGGTCCAGCCGAAGTGGGACCAGAACCGGTCGTAGGACCCGGCGCCGAAGAGGATGTCGGAGTAGTTCTGCAGCCCGACGAACTTGAAGGTGTCGGGGATGTGGTTGACCCCGACGGTGTGGCCGACGTTGAGGCTGTTGGCGTCGGTGAGGGTCAGGTAGACGCCCCGGCCCAGCGGGTAGGCCACCAGCCCGCCCAGCACCAGCACCACCGGCGCGGCCATCGCGTAGGCGTACCAGTGCTTGGCGTAGGAGAGCTTCAGGCGCTGCACCAGGCCGGGACGCGGTTCGCGGTCGCGGCCGCCCTTGCGGGCCGCACCCTGCACGGCGACTGTCATGGGTTCGACACCTTCTCGAGAGGTCCCGCCGGCTCGGCTGCGGCGGCTGTTGCTGGGTCGGCGTGACGCCGGGTCGGCGGGTGGCCGGGTCGGCGCCGGGGCGCCACGGGCTGTGCCGATCGGCCCGCCCCCCGTGGCGGGCCGATCGGCGCGGCGTCCTACTTCGCGAAGTCCGGCAGCAGCTTGGCGTAGTCGGTCGCGACCGAGTCCAGACCGGCCTGGGTGCTCTCCTGGCCCTGCAGGATCTTCGCCAGGTTGGTGCCGCTGGAGGTGAAGAGCGAGCTGTACTCCGGCAGTTCGGGGCGCGGCTTGGCGGCGGGCAGGATCGCCTGGAAGCCGGCGATGCCCGGGTCGGCCTTCACCGCGGCGGTGTAGGCGTCGGAGCGGGTCGGCAGGGTCGAGTTCTTCTGCGCGATGGTGGCCTGGCTGTCGGCCGAGGTCATGAAGGCGGCGAACTTCTCGGCGGCGGCCTGGTGGGCGGCGTCCGAGCCGGCGTAGACGGCGATGTTGTGGCCGCCGGTGGGGGCGCCGGCCTTGCCGGAGGAGCCGGCCGGGACGGCGGCGATGCCCAGGTTCGTCTTGTCGGCGAAGGCCGAGCCCTTGTAGATGTTGGTGATCTCCCACGGCCCGTTGATCACCGCGGCCACCTTGCCGCTGCCGAAGGCGTCCATCATGTGGGCGTAGCCGTCCGAGGTCAGGTCGGCCTTGACGGTGCCGGGCGCGGTGAAGAGGCTCTTGTAGGTCTCCACGGCCGCGGCGGCCTGCGGCGAGTTGATGGTGATCTTCTTGCCCGCGGCGTCCACCATGTCGGTGCCCTCGCCGAAGAGCAGCGGCATCGCGAAGTAGCCGTCGCCGGCCCGCATCCAGAAGCCGTCCACGCCGGCCTTGTCCTTGAGCGCGGCGGCGTCGGCCTTCAGCTCGTCCCAGCTGGTGGGGGCGGCGGCTATGCCGGCCTTGGCGAAGAGCGCCTTGTTGTAGAGCAGGCCCAGGGTGTCGGTGACCAGCGGCACGCCGTAGGTCTTGCCCTGGTAGGTGGCCTGCTTGATCAGGCTGGGCTGGAAGGCGGAGACGTCAGCCAGCGCGGCGGTGCCGTCCAGCGGGGTCAGGTAACCGGCCTTGGCGAAGGCGGCGGTCCAGCCGACCTCGGAGCGGAAGACGTCCGGCGCGCCCTTGCTGCTCATGGCGGTCTGCAGCTTGTTCTGTGCCTGGTCGAACGGCACGTTGACGAAGGTCACCTTGATGTTCGGGTTGGCAGCCTCGAACTTGGTGGCCAGCTCCTGGTAGGTGGGGGCCTCGTTGGTGGCGTTGGAGGTGTCCCAGTAGGTGATGGTCACCGGGCCCGAAGCCGAGCTGGACGAGCCGGAGCCGCTGCTGCCACAGGCTGCAAGAGAAACCGCAAGGGCCGCAACGAGGGCGGAGGCCGCGATGCCACGCCGCATGAGAACTCCTAGGAAAAGGGTGGGGGGGGTGAGTGCCCGCACTCGGGGGAAGGGAGCGCATACTGGCTCCCGGCGCCGACCGCACCTGGCGCCGCCGGCGGGCTTGAGCAGGAACGTAACAGTGGCGCCGGGCGAGTGAAAGCTCTTGCAGCAACTTTCTGCAAGTTGCAGGGGATCGTTACATCCACGTGTCTTGAGGGTTGCGGTTTCTTTGTGTTCCGGCGTCGCGCTCCGGGCGGCCACGAGGCCGGCGGTCCTTGACAGCACCGGGGGGCTGGCCATGGGATTGGTCTCGTCCGCCCCCACCCCACGGGCGGGCTCGCCCTGGCCGGCGCAGTCCGGGGCGGCCAGTCGCTCAGGAGGCGCAGATGGCGTTCTACCGCACCGTGGGCTCGGTGCCGCCCAAGAGGCACACCCAGCACCGCAACGAGGCCGGCGGCCTCTACTACGAGGAGCTGATGGGTGAGGAGGGCTTCACCTCCGACTCCTCGCTGCTCTACCACCGCGCCATCCCCTCCGCCCTGGTGGACAGCCGGATCTGGGCGCTGCCCGAGGGCAAGCCCGAGCCGAACCACCCGCTCAAGCCCTTCCACTTCAAGCTGCACGACCTCTTCCCGGGCGAGCAGTGGCGCGGGACGGACGCCGTGCGCGGGCGCCGGGTGGTGCTCGCCAACGCCGACGTGCGGATCGCCTACGCGGCCTGCGGGCAGCCCTCGCCGCTGTACCGCAACGCCATAGGCGACGAGTGCGTCTACGTGGAGTCCGGCACCGGCACGGTCGAGACGGTCTTCGGCACGCTGGAGGTCGGCCAGGGCGACTACGTGATCCTGCCGCGGGCCACCACCCACCGCTGGGTGCCCTCGGGTGACCGACCACTGCGGCTGTACGCGATCGAGGCCAACAGCCACATCACCCCCGCCCGGCGCTACCTCTCCAAGTACGGGCAGCTGCTCGAGCACGCGCCGTTCTGCGAGCGCGACCTGCGCGGTCCCCTCGGTCCGCTGCTGGTCGAGGCCGACGGCGACACCGAGGTCTACGTCAAGCACCGCGGCAACGGCTCCTCGGGCGTGGTCGGGACGGTCCTGGTCACCCCGACCCACCCCTTCGACGTGGTCGGCTGGGACGGCTGCCTCTACCCGTACGCCTTCAACATCGGCGACTACGAGCCGATCACCGGCCGGATCCACCAGCCGCCGCCGGCGCACCAGGTCTTCGAGGGCCACAACTTCGTGATCTGCAACTTCGTGCCGCGCAAGGTGGACTACCACCCGCTGTCGATCCCGGTGCCGTATTACCACGCCAACGTGGACAGCGACGAGGTGATGTTCTACTGCGGTGGCGACTACGAGGCCCGCAAGGGCTCGGGCATCGGCCAGGGCTCGGTCTCGCTGCACCCCGGCGGGCACACCCACGGCCCGCAGCCGGGCGCCTACGAGCGCTCGATCGGCGCCGAGTTCTTCGACGAGCTCGCGGTGATGGTGGACACCTTCCGTCCGCTGGAGGTCGCCGAGGGCGGCCGGGCCACCGATGACGGAGCGTACGCGTGGAGTTGGAGCGGGCGCGGCCCGCAGGACGGTGGCGACGAGAAGTGACGGCCCTCCAGAGCTGGGTCCCGGTCCCCGCGGACTCGGACTTCCCGGTGCAGAACCTGCCCTACGGCGTCTTCACGCCGGCGCGCGCGCACAGCCCGCGGGTGGGGGTGGCGATCGGCGAGCACGTGCTGGACCTGTCGGCGATCTGGGCCGGCACCCCGCTCGGCGCCGATCTGGCCACCGGCTCGCTCAACCGCTTCCTGCGGCGCGGCCCGGTCGAGTGGGCCTACGTGCGCGAGCGGGTCACCGCGCTGCTCACCACCGAGGACGAGCGCGCCCTGGTGGAGGCCAACCTGCACCGGATCGACGAGGTGAGGCTGCACCTGCCCGTCGAGGTCGCCGACTACGTCGACTTCTACGCCTCCGAGGAGCACGCCACCAACCTGGGCGAGATGTTCCGCCCCGGCGGCGAGGCGCTGCTGCCCAACTGGAAGCACCTGCCGGTCGGCTACCACGGCCGCTCCGGCACCGTGGTGGTCTCCGGCACCGAGATCCGCCGCCCCGGCGGCCAGCGCAAGGGCCCGCAGGACCCGGCGCCGGTCTTCGGCGCCTCGGTGAAGCTCGACATCGAGGCGGAGGTCGGCTTCGTGGTCGGCGCGGGCTCGGCGATGGGCGAGCCGGTCGCCGTGGACGACTTCGCCCGGCACGTCTTCGGCGCGGTGCTGCTCAACGACTGGAGCGCGCGCGACATCCAGGCCTGGGAGTACGTGCCGCTCGGCCCGTTCCTGGGCAAGTCCTTCGCCACCTCCATCTCGGCCTGGGTGGTCCCGCTGGCCGCGCTGGAGGCGGCCCGGGTGGCCACCCCCGTCCAGCAGCCCGAGCCGCTGCCGTACCTGGTGGAGAAGGAGCCCTGGGGCCTGGACCTGGCCATCGAGGTGCGGCTCAACGACGCGGTCGTCTCCCGGCCGCCGTTCGCCGGCATGTACTGGTCGCCGGCCCAGATGATGGCGCACACCACGGTCAACGGCGCCAGCCTGCGCACCGGTGACCTGTACGGCTCCGGCACGTGCTCGGGTCCCGCGGCCGACCAGCGCGGCTCGCTGATCGAGCTGACCTGGAACGGCCGCGACCCGCTGACCCTGCCGGACGGCTCCACCCGGACCTTCCTGGAGGACGGCGACAGCGTCACGCTGCGCGCCTCGGCGCCCGGCGCCGACGGGGTGCGGATCGGCTTCGGCGAGGTCACCGGCACCGTCCGGGGCTGATCGCGCACGGCTCGGGGGCCGTCCACGCCGGTTGGGCGCGGACGGCCCCCGAGCCGTGTCAGCGGGAGCGCGTCAGGAGACGGTGAGCGCGGTGTCGTCCAGCACGAACGAGGTCTGCTTGGTGTTGTCCTCGGCGCCGGTGAACTTCAGCGTGACGCTCTGCCCGGCGTAGGCCGCCAGGTTGAAGCTGTGCTGCTGGTAGCCGCCGGCGGCGTTGGTGTTGGAGTAGGTCGCCAGGGTGGCGAGCACGGTGCCCGCACTGTTGAGCACCTGCACCTTGAGGGTGTCGAAGACCGTGGTGGTGCTGGCGGCGCTGTCGATGTGCAGCCAGAAGCTGAAGTTGGCGTTGGCGCAGCCGCTGGGCACGGTCACCGTCTGGGCGAGCGTGTCGGTGGTGGTGGTGCCGTAGCCGTCCAGCCAGGCGACGTAGCTGCCGGAGTGGGCCGGCTCGCTGGAGCCGCTGTAGAGGGTGCTACCGCCGCTGGTGCTGGTCTCCACCCAGGGCGAGGCGGTGCCGGTCTCGAAGCCGGGGTTGCCCAGCAGCTGGCCGGCGGTGCAACCGCCGCCGCCCGAGGTCGACACGGTCCAGGTGAAGGTGGCCGAGCCGCTGGGGCCGGTGGAGTCGGTGGCGGTGACCGTCACGCCGGCGGATCCGGCGGCGGTCGGGGTGCCGCTGATCAGCCCGGTGGCGGAGTTGAGGGAGAGTCCGGCCGGCAGGCCGGTGGCCGACCAGGAGAGCGTGCCGCCGGCCGTGTCGCTCGCGCTGAGCTGCAGGCTGGT
This sequence comes from Kitasatospora nipponensis, assembly GCF_039528135.1. Classification (NCBI taxonomy): domain Bacteria; kingdom Bacillati; phylum Actinomycetota; class Actinomycetes; order Kitasatosporales; family Streptomycetaceae; genus Kitasatospora; species Kitasatospora nipponensis. The sequence goes on from NZ_BAAALF010000121.1 coordinate 21,436, forward strand.
GGCGCTGCCGACGGTGGCGGTGCGGGCGCCGGGGTTGCTGACCGTCACGCCGCCGGTGCTGGTGCCGCCGCTGCCGGCGAGCCAGTCGGTGGCGTTCAGGGCGAGCGCGGCGTCGGTGCCGGCCGGGTCGTCCCAGCCGTCGTAGAGGGTGTTGCCGCTCTGGCCGGTGCCGTCGTCGATGGTGGAGCTGTCGCCCCAGATGGCCACCTTGCCCTGGCCGAAGCTGCTGGTGACGAAGAAGGCGCCGGTGTTCCCGCTGGAGCCGGTGCGGTAGACGATGCCCTTGACCGCCGGGTTGTCGGCCGGCTTGAGGGTGAAGGTGGTCCCGTTGCGCAGGATGCTGCCGGTCACCGTGCCGAACGGGCCGTGCAGCACCGGGTCGGTGGGGTCGTTGACGGCGCGCGGGTTGTCGGTGGTGATGTTGAGCAGGTCGACCGAGAAGCCGAACGGGTCGGTGTTGTCGACGCCGTTGCTGGTCAGCAGGTCGTTGATGATGGCCGGCGAGTCCCAGCCGTCGTTGTTGCGGTCGCTCTGGGTGTGGTCGGAGATCAGGAAGAGCCCGCCGCCGTTCTGCACGAACGTCATCACGGCGGTCTTCTCGGACGCGCTGAGCCGGATGTTCGGCTCGGGCAGCACGAACTCGTCGAAGTTGGCGAGGTCCAGCGCGCCGCCGGTGCCGTAGGTGATGGTCGAGCCGCTCGGCAGCGTCTTCAGGCTGTAGTTGCCGGTCTTCTGCAGGGCCACGCCCCAGGCGGAGATCGCGCCGGTCCAGTCCGTCTCGGACTGCGGGTTGGCGTTCTGCACGGTGGGGTCGGGCTGGCTGGTGCCGATGATCCAGTCGGCGTTCCCGGCGGTCTCGGCCTTGCTGTTGTCGAAGAGCACGCGGTGCTTGGCACTCGCGGCCGGGGCGGCGGCCTGGGGGGCGGCGGCCGCGGCGGCGTGCGGGTCGGCGGCGGGCTGGGCTCCGGCGGGGTGGCCGGCAGCCATCGTGGCGAGCGAGGCCAGCAGCGCGGCGGCGGCCAGGCCGGCCGTTCCGCGAGCGCCCTTGCGAGAGGTGATCATCCGTCAGACTCCTCGTGCGTGGGGAACAGAGGGCAGTGCTACGCGCGTAGGCGAACTGCCGAGTAGCAGCATGGGGGTCGCCTGCGTCGTGTTCCACCATGGTCGGGCAACGTGTTCTTGAACGGAACACGTCGAACTGACGCAACCTCATCCATCCGGGTGAGAGTCGGAAGATTTGCATATCCGTAACATCACCCGACCAGCCTCATGGCCTACCGTTGTCGGCACACCGACAACCGGCGTGCGGCGCCGACCCCCCTCACTCGGCCGCCGATCCCCCACCCCCACAAGGGAGTTGACATGCCCGCAGCTCGTCGTGCCCTGGCCGTCTCGGCCGCCCTGGTCGCTGTCCTCGGCAGTGCCCCCACCCTCGCCACGGCCGCGCCCACCCTGCTCCAGGCCCCGATCAGCACGGTGGGGCCGCACCTGGTCGGCCCGCACGGCGGCGGCATCGCCAACAGCACCAGTGGCAACTGGTCCGGCTACGCCGCGACCGGCGGCACCTTCACCAGCGTCAGCGCCAGCTGGGTCCAGCCGACCGGCACCTGCACCAGCGCCACCACCTACTCCAGCTTCTGGGTGGGCATCGACGGCGACGGCAGCAACTCGGTCGAGCAGACCGGCAGCGAGGTGGACTGCTCCAGCGGCTCCCCGCAGTACTACTCCTGGTACGAGATGTACCCGGCCTACCCGGTGAACTTCAGCGACACCGTGCGCCCGGGCGACCACTTCACCGCCAGCGTCACCACCAACGGCAGCGGCTCGTTCACCCTCAAGCTCTCGGACACCACCCGGGGCTGGAGCCACACCGTCAACAAGACCCTGAAGAACGCCGCGCTCGCCTCGGCCGAGGTCATCGCCGAAGCGCCCTCCAGCAACACCGGCACGCTGCCGCTGACCAGGTTCGGCACGGTCAACTTCACCGCCGCCAGCGCCAACGGCCAGCCGATCGGCAACTTCTCCCCCGACAACATCACCATGGCCACCGGCAGCACCACCAAGGCCACCACCTCCGGCCTCTCCGGTGGCAACGCCTTCTCGGTGACCTGGAAGCACAGCTGACACCCCGTTCGGCCCAAGAGCGGCGCGGGACGTCGACCCTACCGACGTCCCGCGCCCGCACGAAGCCCGGGTGACTCCTTTGCGGGTGCGATGGCGTGGAGGGGTGCGGGGCCGTCAGACCGGTACGGCGGCGGGCTGGTTCATCAGGTGGTCGATCAGGGCGAGCAGCACGTCCCGCCCGAAGGGCCGCGAGCGCACGTCGCCGATCAGCAGCGGCACCTGGGCATCGAGGTCCAGGGCGCTGCGGATCTCCTCGGCCCCGCGGGTGTTGACCCCGTCGAAGCAGTTGATCGCCACCACGAACGGGATGCCGCGGCTCTCGTAGAAGTCGATCGAGGCGAAGCTGGAGTCCAGCCGCCGGGTGTCGGCGATCACCACGCCGCCGAGCACGCCGTTGACCAGGTCGTTCCACATGAACCAGAAGCGCTCCTGGCCCGGGGTCCCGAACAGGTAGACCACCAGCTCGGGGCTGACGGTGATCCGGCCGAAGTCCAGCGCCACCGTGGTGGTCTCCTTGGCGTCGACCCCGTCCAGGAAGTCCACCCCGATGCCGGCCCGGGTCAGGTACTCCTCGGTGCGCAGCGGCGCGACCTCGCTCACCGAGCCGACCAGGGTGGTCTTGCCGACGCCGAAGCCGCCCGCGATCAGGATCTTCACGGCGGCCGGGGCCGCCTGGCTGCTTGTCATCTCGCCGTCATCCCTCCGCACTCTCAGAGTCTTCGCAGTCCGTCACGGACCGCGGCCAGCAGGCCCAGGTCCACGCCCCCGCTCGCGCCGGCCACCGCGAGCGGGGCACGGGCGGTGAGCAGGCCCTGGGCGATCAGGTCACCGAGCAGGATCTTGGTGACCGAGACCGGCAGGTCCAGGTCGGCCGCCAGTTCGGCGACGGCCGCGGGGTGCTCGCAGCGCGCCAGGATCACCCGGTGCTCGGGCTGCAGGGCGCGCCGGGACGGCTGCGGCTCGCCCTCGGCGGGCCGCACCGTCGTCAGCACGGTGATCAGGGTCAGGTCGTCGCGCTCGGGTGCGGTGCGCCCGCGGGTGATGGTGTACGGGCGGACCATCGAGTCCGCGCCGTCCTCCTCGGTGGCCGCGCGCTCCTGCTCGGCCCAGCGCGGTGTCACCCGGTGCTCCGGATCGCGGTGCCCAGCTTCTGCCCGACCTGCTGGACCAGCGTGTGCATGGCCACCGACATCACCTCGGCGTCCACCTCCTGGGAGGCGATCACCGCCAGGTGGGTGCCCTGGCCGGCCGCGGTGACGAAGAGCCAGAGCTCGGCGAGCTCCACGATCACCTGGTGCACCTGGCCGCCGTCGAAGAGCCGGCCCACGCCCCGCGCCAGGCTCTGCTGGCCGGTGGCCACCGCGGCCAGCCGCTCGGCGTCGTCGCGCTCGATGGAGCTCGACCGGCTGACCAGCAGGCCGTCGTCGGAGAGCAGCACGGCGTGCCGGGTGCCGGCCACCGAGGCGACGAGTCCGTCCAGTAGCCAGTCCAGGTCCTGGTGGGTGGCGGTGGTGCGCGTCATTGCTCGTTCTCCGGGGTGGGGATGAGGGTGATCTCGGTGGTCTCGTCACCCAGGCGGGCGGCCCGGGACTGGCGCTGGAAGGCGCCGATGGCGGCGCCGGCCCGGGTCCGGGAGCCGGTGCGCCGGGGCAGCGGGGCGGGCCCGTCGGGGTCGTCGGGGGCGGGCGGGTCGGCGGGCCCGTCGGGAGTGCGCAGCTCGGCGACCAGGCTGGCCTGCCGGACCCGGCGCGGCAGCGGGGCCTCGTCGGGGAGGGTGGGGTGCGGCTGCTCCGCGGAGCCGGCCGGCCGGGCC
>NZ_BAAALF010000122.1:0-25270 GCF_039528135.1 Kitasatospora nipponensis
TGGTGTCGAACTTCTGCATCGTGTTCTCCGGTGCTCGTCGCTTGTTTCTGACAACAGAAACGCTACGTTGCTTTCCAGAATCGGGCAACAAGCATGTTGCGCGAGAGTGTCATCACTGCAGGTAGAAGGCGGAAAAGTGTTGCAATGGCCTTGCGGATAACGCAACGTCAGCCATCGTTCGTTGCAATGGTTGAGAGGTGAACGCTATGCTGGCGAAGGCGGGGACCGCCAGGGGACGAGCACCGAGGAGATCGCGATGCCGGGAGGCAGGCTCACTCAGCAGGAACGCCGGCAGATCGCGCTGGGGCTGGCCGACAGCCTCCCCTACGCCGAGATCGCCCGGCGGTTGGACCGTCCCACCTCGACGGTCACGCGTGAGGTGCTGCGCAACGGCGGCCCCACCGCCTACCGTGCCGATCTGGCCCACCGCGCCACCGAACACCGGGCCCACCGGCGCAAGCAGAGCCCGCCGCGCGGGGCGGGGGCGCCGGCGCAGGGCCGGCACGGGCGCGACGACGAGGCGGTGCGCGCGTACGAGGAGTCGTTCACCACCCTGCTGATGCAGCAGGGTCTGCCCAGGATGACGGCGCGGGTGCTGACCTGCCTCTTCATCGCCGACGCGGGGGGAGTCACCGCGGCCGAACTCGTCCAGCGCCTCCAGGTCAGCCCGGCGTCGGTCTCCAAGGCCGTCACCTTCCTGGACGGCCAGGGCCTGATGCGCCGGGAGCGCGACGAGCGGCGCCGCGAACGCTACTTCGTCGACGACGACGTCTGGTACCAGTCGACGATCGCCAGCGCCCGCGGCATCGCCCAGGTCGCCGAGACCGCACGGCAGGGCGTCGGCGTCCTGGGCCGCGACAGCGCGGCCGGCGTCCGCCTGGAGAACATCGCCCGCTTCAGCGACTTCATCAGCGAGAGCGTGCTGCGCGCCGCGGAGCAGGTCCGCGACCTGCTCTACACGAAGCCGGAGGCCGAACCGGTGGTCCGTCAGGGAGGCGACCGGGCTCCCGGGTGACACCGCTGAGCGGTCGCGGGCCGCCGCGGTCGCGGCGGACGATGCGGGGGCGGGGCGGGAATCGCCCGGTTCCCACAGTTCCTTGATCGATTAGAGTTACGGAATGTTCGAAGGAAACCTGGTACGGCTGCGGGCGCTGCGCTCCGAGGACGCGGAGCACCACCTCCGGTGGCGCAACGACCCGGAGGTGGTGCGCTGGGCCGCGGCCGGCGACCCGTGCTTCGGCCCGGTGACGGCGGAGGCGGTCGGTCTCGGCTTCGACACCATGCTGCGTCTGAGTCCGCGCGAGTCGGCCGTGTTCACGGTGGAGGACCTGGCGGACGGACGGGTGATCGGCATGGCCGACTACCGCGACCTGGACCCGTACGCCGGCGTGGCCACGCTGGGAGTCACCATCGGCGAGCGGGAGTTCTGGGGCCGCGGCCACGGCAGTGACGCGCTGCGGATGCTCGTGGACCACCTGTTCGGCGGGTACGGCCTGAGCCGGCTGGAACTGGACACCTGGAGCGGGAACGAGCGCGCCCAACGGGCCTTCGCCAGGCTGGGTTTCCGCGAGGAGGGCCGCCGCCGGTCAGCCGTGCTGCTGGACGGGCGGCGCTACGACCGGGTGCTCTTCGGGGTGCTCCGCGAGGAGTGGGCGACGTCCGTGTGACGCCGTAGGCGGCTTCCCCGGGACCTGACCGGACAGGTCCCGGGGGTGCGCCCAAGGCCCAAGGCCCAAGGCCCAAGGCCCAAGGCCCAAGGCCCAGCGCCCAGGGGCTAGTGGTGCGGGCCGTCGGCGGCGACGGACACCAGGACGTCCACGAGCCGGTCGGCCGCGTCGGGCCGGCCGTGGGACCGGGCCTGGTGGGCGATGTCCGCGCGGCGGGCCGAGTCCGCGAGCAGCGGGGCCACCGCGTCGCGCAGGGTGTGCGGGGTGGTCTGGCCGAGCAGGGCCACCGCGGCGCCGGAGTCGTGCAGGTGGCGGGCGTTGTGCGCCTGCTCGTTGCCGGCCGACGTCGCCAGCGGGATCAGCACGGACGCCTTGCCCAGCGCGGTCAGTTCGGCGATGGTGCCGGCGCCGCTGCGCGAGATCACCACGTCCGCCAGGGCCAGCACGTCGGGCAGCTCCGGTCCGACGAACCCGGTCACCAGGTAGCGCCCGGCCAGGTCGCCGGGCAGGCCCGCGGCCGCCCGGCGCAGCGCCTCCTCGTGCGCGGGGCCGCACTGGTGCACGACGTTGGCCTGGGTGAGCAGCCACGGCAGGACGTCCCGCACCAGGTCGTTGATCTGCTGCGAGCCCTGGGCGCCGCCGGTGACGTACACGGTCGGGCGCGCGCGGTCGAACGCCCACAGGCCCAGGGCCTGGACCGCCTTGTCCGGGTGCCCGGTCAGCACCTCGGGTCGCACCGGGTTGCCGGTGACCACCGCCGCCTTGCGGGCCGACTCCGGCAGGAACTCGATCGTCGACTCCGAGGACACCGCGAAGCGCGTGGCCGCCCGCGCCAGCGACCGGTTGGCCAGCCCCAGACGGACCGTCTGCTCGTGCACCACCAGCGGACGGCGGCACATCCGGGCCGCCAGGCTCACCGGCACCGCCACGTAGCCACCGGTCGCCAGCACGACGTCCGGACGGAACTCCGCCACGATCGAGCGCGCCTGCGCCACGCCCAGCGGCACCCGGCCCATGTCCTTGATGTTCGCCGGCGAGGCCAGCTTGAGCGGGTTGCTGGAGCGGCGGACCTTCCCGGTGGCCACCGTGGCGAACGGGATCCCCTCGGCCGCGGTGACCCGGGCCTCCAGGCCCTCGGCCGTCCCGACCCACAGCACCTCGAGGGTCCGGCCGGCCGCCGCGAGCCGTGCCTGCAGGGTCCGCACCGCGGTGAGCGCCGGGTAGGTGTGCCCACCGGTTCCCCCGCCGGTGACCACCAGCCGGAAGGCGCGCAGCGGAAGGCGGTCGACGTCGGCGTTCACAGAGGGGCTCCCAAGCTGGCGGTGTCGGACCTTCAGCAGGGCCCGGAGTGAGCGGAACATTGCGGACAATAGCAGGCAACAGGGCGGCGGCCGCAGGGGCCCTGAACGGCAGTCACCGGGCGCCGCGCCGCCGGGTGCCGGTCCCACGCCGCCGGGTGGCGGGGCGGCGGCGTCGCCCGGGTCAGCCGGTGAGCGGGTCGGCGAGGACCGCCTCGAGGGTCCGGCGCTGGATGCCGTCCGGGTCCGGGCCGGAGAGGCCGGCCAGGGTGACCAGCGCCTTCCACAGGGCCCAGCCGCGGGCCCGGCGCCAGGTGTCGTCGGGCAGGCCGACGCTCTCCCGGAAGGCGGTGCGGTCCTCGCCGGCGAAGTAGGTCCAGGCCATGACGAGGTCGCACGCGGGGTCGCCGGTGCCGCAGGTGCCGAAGTCGATGACCGCGCCGAGCCGTCCGTCGGTGGCCAGCAGGTTCCCCACCGCGACGTCGCCGTGGAACCAGACCGGGGGCAGCGGCCAGGCCGAGGTCAGGGCGCCGGCCCAGACGGCCCGGCAGGCGGCGGTGTCGACGGTGTCCCCGAGCAGGTCGAGGGCCTGCTCCACCTGGTCGCCGTAGACGCCGGGGTGGCAGCCCCGGAAGTACGAGTGCCGGCCGGCGGCCGGTCCCCGCCCGGCCGGGATCGCGCGCAGGGCGGTCAGGAACGCGCCCAGGTCGCGGGCCAGTCGGGTCCGGTCGAGGTCGGTGGCGGCCTCGACGGTGTCGCCCGGCAGCCAGTGCCGGACCGACCACGGGAACGGGTAGCCGGCCGCCGGGCGGCCGGTGGCGACCGGCGCCGGGACGGGCGTGGGCAGGTGCCCGGCGAGGAAGGGCAGACAGCGGTCCTCCTTCTCGACGGCGGCCACGTACCCCTCGGCGCTGGGCAGTCGCACGGCCAGGTGGTCGCCGAGCCGGAAGGTGCGGTTGTCCCAGCCCTGCCGGGCCACCGGCTCGACGGTCAGGGCGGACCAGGCGGGGAACTGCTCGGAGACCAGCGTGCGGACGAGGCCGGCGGTGATGTCGGGCATGGTCGCATTTTGCCCGACCCCGCGGCGGACAGGCCGACTTCGCAGACCGGCCCGGCGGGCGGCAGGCGGCCTGGCCTCTCGGCCTCCTGGCGTCCAGGTGGGTGACAGTGCGACGGGTCATCGCGGGGCGGTGGGCGGCCGCACCCTAGCGTGACCTTATGACTACCCTGAGTGACCCCGGTGCTGCCGGGATGACCGACCCACCCGCCCTGCCCGGCCGGTCGCGACGCAGGCCGCTGGCGGCCCTGTGCGTGGCCGTCCTCGCGCTGCTCACCTTCGCCGCGGCCACCACGCCGGCCGTCGCCGCCCGCCGGGCGGGTACCAGCCTGACGGTGCAGTTCACCAACAGCAGCAACCGCGACCTGAGGTTCAACAGTTCCAACTACAACGGCTGCGCGATCCAGGAACCGCAGGTCATCGCGGCGGGTGGCACCGTCAGCTGGACGCTGCAGGCGTGCGGCGACCCGCGCGGCAACGTGGGGACCTTCTCCTTCGCCCTGGTCCGGGACAGCGGGCTGGTCCAGGTGGGCTGGGACGCCCCGGTGGTGGGGGCGAACACCTACACCGAGTCGGCGCCGGCCGGCTACGTGATCAGCCACAGCGGCGGCGACGGCGTCAACGCCACGGTGCGCTTCACCTTCGACTGCAACTCCAAGACCTGTGACGGCATCGCCGACAGCTGGAAGCAGAACGGCGTCTACATCGACCCGACCACCGGCAACGCCTTCTCGGCGCCTGGTCCCGGCCGCCAGTTCGTCGACCTGCCCGGCATGGGCGCCGACGTGAACCGGGCGGACCTCTTCGTCCAGGTCGACTGGATGGCCGACGCGACCCACAGCCACGCTCTCGCCCCGCAGGCGATCCGGCAGGTGGTCGACGCCTTCGCCAACGCGCCCTACCAGCGCAGCGCGCAGACCACCCGGGGCATCAACCTGCACGTGGACGCCGGGCCCGACAGCATCCTCAACGTCGCGACCGGCACGACCTGGGGCACCCTGAGCCGGGCGGCCAAGGTGACGGAGGCGACCAACCTCGGGACGGCCGTGGGGAACAACTACCAGTGGGACGACTTCAACAAGCTGAAGATGCGCACGGGCGGCTTCGTCGCCTCCGGGCGGTCGCCGATCTTCCACTACGCGGTCTCGGCGCACAACCTGCAGCCCGGTTCCACCTCCAGCGGCATCGCCCCCACGCCCGGCAGCGACCTGATCGTCAGTCTGGGTAGCTTCGCCGACAAGGTCGGCACGGTCGCCGAGCAGGCCGGCACGTTCATGCACGAGCTGGGCCACAACCTGGGCCTGGAGCACGGCGGGAACTCCAACGTCAACAACAAGCCGCAGTACTTCAGTGTGATGAACTACCTGTACCAGTTCGGCCTGATCTCCGGGACGACCAGCGGCATCGTGGACTTCTCGCGCCAGAACACCTCGCTGGACGAGAACGGCCTCCAGGAGACGCAGTACCCGTCCAGCTCCGGCACCTACGACGTCCGGCACTTCTGCCCGAACAAGACCGGCGGCGGCGGCTCCTTCGTCACCGTGCCGGCCAAGGACGCCCAGGTCGACTGGAACTGCGACGGCAAGATCAGCCAGATCCCGGTCGCCTTCGACGTCAACGACGACGGGGCGAAGACCGTGCTCGGCGGCCACGACGACTGGGGCAACATCCTGCTGCGGGTCGGCTCGATCGCCCGCACCGGCTCCGCCAACGGCGTTCCGGCGCCCACCCCGGAGGATGAGCTGACGCCGGAACTCGCCGCCATGGACGAGCCGTTGGACACCACCCCGCCGGTCACCACGGCGCGTACCGACCCGCGTGCGGACCGGCACGGGGTCTACCACTCGGACGTCCACGTCACCCTCGACGCCACCGACGACGTCTCCGGCGTGGCGCTGACCGAGTACGACCTCGACGGCGCCGGCTGGATGCCGTACACCGACCCGGTCACGGTGAGCGGCGACGGCAAGCACCGGCTGTTGTACCGCTCGGTCGACCACGCGCAGAACCAGGAGCAGGACAGGCGGCTGTTCCTGCGCATCGACTGCGACCCGGCGCACCCGGAGCACCCGGACGCGACGCCGGAGGTCGAGGCGTTCACGAACCCGTAGCAGCGCCGAGCGGGTTCCGGGCGCGGGCGGAGACCACTCCGCCCGCGCCTGGCGTTTCTCGGGGCGGCCCCCGGGTGGTGCTCCTCGCGTGGTGGGCGTGGCGGCCCGCCGGCGATCAGCTCGCACCCTCGGCGGTCGGCGGGGGCACGTCGCACGGGCGCAGGACCATGAGTTCCTCCTCCAGGGTCGCCACCATGGCGAAGGGGAACCGGTCGAGCTCGAGGCAGAGTGCGACGTCGTCGGGATGGACCCCCCGTCGCACCCCCTGCGCCAACTCGGCGGCGGCGCGCGACCCGGCGGCGCGGCGCAGGAACCCGCCGGCATCGACTGCGGCCCCGGTCGCCCGGTGGGCGATGTACTGGGCGCACGCCAGGTCCTCGTCGGCCCGTCCGTCCTCGCCGGTCACCACGAAGGTGACACTGTCGCCGCCGCGCGTGCGCAGGAGCCGAGCCGTTGCCTCCGCGACCACGAAGCCGGCGCACAGTACCAGCGGCGCCTCCTTGACCGCGAGGGCGCCGACCGTCCCCGCCGTGGTCTTCTGCACCACGGTCCGTCCGTCGAGGTCGAGGGAGCGCAGCAGGCCCGGCGAGTTGACGGCGTCGAACCCGGGGGCGGGTGGACCGTCCTTGAGCGCCACCCAGTCCGGGTGGCGAGCCTTGAGCGCCAGGGCCTGGTCCAGCGACTCGGCGAGCACGATCTTCTCCGCCCCCCGGGCGAAGGCCCAGGCCGCCACGGTGAACGCCCGCATGACGTCGACCACGACTGCCACGGACGGGGATTCGACCAGATCGGCGATGCCGAGGAAACGGGCGTCCATAGGGTTCATTGCCTTCATGTCGAGCATGATCGCCCGATGGCCGACCCGAAGCGCCCGGAAGTGAGCCGGATCACCACGATGTCCCGCGATGCAGACCCTTCCCCTCACCCCGCGCGGTTCACCGTCCGGGTGCGGCCGGCGTGATCCCCGGGCCCAGCGCCAGCCGGTGCAGCGCCGCCTCGGAGGCCGACCCCGGGGCGGCGGTGTAGGCGACGATCAACTCGTCCGGGTCTCCGGCCAGTTGCAGGGCCTCGCAGGACAACTCCAGTGCTTCTGATGGCGGATGGGCGATCAGGAACGTCGAGTGCGTCGTCTCCAGTACCACCTGCTGGCGCCAGAGGCGACGGAAGTCCTGGCTCCGGGAGCAGAGTTGGCTGATCTCCTCGGCGAGCACCGGATCGTGCGGCCGCCTGCCGACCTCGGTGCGCAGATAGGCCACGGTCTCCCGGGCCTTGCGTTCCCAGTCCAGGTAGAGCAGCCGGGTGCGGGGGTCGGTGAAGACGAGCCGGCCGATGGTCCTGCCCTCGGGGTGGATCTGCGCGAAGTCGACGAAGACGGCGGTGGCCAGCCGGTTCCACGCCAGGACCGTGCCGCCGCGGCCGACCAGGTAGGCGGGCGCCAGCAGCATCGAGTCCAGCACGCTGCGCACGCTCGGCCGCACTCCCGAGGGCCCGGCGCCGTCGTCCGCGGTGGCCGGCCTCGCCAGGCTGTGCAGGTAGCGGCGTTCGCCCGGGCTGAGCCGCAGCGCGTCGGCCACCGCGGTGAGCACCGCGTCCGACACCCGCGAGGCCTTGCCGCGTTCCAGCCGGGTGTAGTGCTCCACGCTCATGGCCGCGAGGGCCGCGATCTCCTCGCGCCGCAGACCGGCCACCCTTCTCGTCCCGTGCACGGGTAACCCCACGTCGTCGGGACGGAGTCGGGCCCGCCGGGAGACCAGGAAGTCGCGGAGGGCTGTCGAGAGGTCCATGCCCGCGATTGTTGCCGCGCCGCCGCCGGCCCGCCAGCACGCCTGCGGGCCGGGCCGGCCACCCCGCGCGCCGACTTGCCTCCGCGCCGGCCTGTCTCAGCGCCGGCCTGTCTCCGCGCCGGCCTGTCTCCGCGCCGGGCGCGGCGCGCCGCTGCACGGGCCGGCCGCCGCTGCCAGGGCCTGATCCGACCTCCCTGGTTGGCGCCGGGCGGACCATCCTCGTCCTGACGCCACCCGCGGACAGCGGGCGGCCACCGGGAAGGGGAACAGCCCATGTCCACCACCAGCACCACCAGCACGGTCGCCCGCAGCCGCAAGCGCCGGACGGCCTCCGCGCTCGCCGTGGTGATCGCGCTGACCGGCATCACGGCGGGTGCGGTCGGCACCGCGTCGGCCACCACCATGCCGCCGAAGAAGTGCTTCGTCGAGGTCTACTACGACGGGCACTGGACCAAGGTCCAGGTCTCCTGCTGACGCGGGGTCACGGCAGGCGCCCGGGCCACGGCGGGGTCGCACCGACCGACTCCCGCTCCGGCCCGGGCACGACCGGTCCCGCGGCGGCCACGTCCGTGGTGACCACCTGGGCGGCGGCCAGCTCGGCGGCCCGCAGCGGGCTGCCGCCCGCGCGGGCCAGCAGCGCCTCGACGGAGTAGCCCGGCGAGCCGACGGCGGCGGTGAGGTCGAGCGACAGCTCCGGGTCGAAGCGGTTCATCGACACCGCGGCGCCCAGGTCGGGCCGGAGCCGGTCGAGCTCGACCAGCAACTCCCAGGCACGGGAGGCCAGCAGGCCGCGCCGCTGCGGGTCGCAGGCGTGCACGGCGGCGGTCACCCCGGTGCCGTCGGGGTCGTACGCCAGGAGGGCCGGCAGCAGTTCGGGGACACCCATGATCCGCGCCGCGTCGAAGGTGAGGAGGACCGCGCCGTCGGGGTCGTCGAGCAGTTCCACCAACAGCGGGACGGCCCGCGGGTCGTGGCGCCGGGCCAGGCCCCGGATGCCCTCCTCGCGGGCGTCGGCGAACTCGTCGGTGGTCCGCTCCCAGAGCGCGGCCCGGATGGCGGGGCTGTCGACCTCGGCCTGGAACCCCAGGGTGAACGTCGCCCAGTTGCGGACCTGCGGGTCCGTGTCGCGGGTCAGCGCGAGGAGCGTGTGGATGTCCGGCCCGTCCGGCCGGCCGGTGAGAACACCCGCGAACGAGCCGGCCACCACCTCACGGACCTCGGCGTCACGATGCCCGGCGAGGGCGATCAGGACGGGCACGGCGCGCGGGTCGTACGTCCGCTCGATCGCGCGGGCCAGCGCACCGCACACGTCGGCCTCGCGCTCCCGCTCCGCGAGGGCGACCAGCGTGGTGGCCGTCCCGGCGCGCAGCGCCTCGTGCTGATCGCTCGCACGGCCCAGCAGTTCGCAGCCGGCGGCGCGCTCGACCGGGTCACCGGAACCGAGCAGCTCCAGCCCCAGTGGCGGCGCCCCCACCTCGTCGGCCGCCGCCCGCCACAGCAGCGCGTGGTACTCGTCCCCGTGCTCGTCCCAGCCGTCCGCCTCGTCGGCGACGCGGGCCACCGCCAGGGCCTGCCCGACCAGTTCCGCCGTCGTACGCGTCTCCATCCCGGCATTGTGGTGCACACACCGCGAACGGGCGCGGGATTTCTCGGCGCCCCGGCCGGCGGGTCATGACGTGGCCGGCCGACCAGCAGTCAGCCAGGTGCCCAAACCCCTGGCGCGCACGGGACGGACGCCGCGCCGTGGGGCGGTCGTCACGGCAGGCGGAAGAGGCGGTCGGACGGGTCGACGGTGGCGCGCAGGTGCAGGCCCACGCGCAGGTCGGCGTCGGCCGTGCGGCGCCAGGTCGCCTCGAAGGGGGCGAAGCCCGGGCCGTCGACGCGCAGGCGGACCTCCACGCCGTTCCCCTCCTCACCGCCCAGGACGCAGGGGCGCAGGTCGAGGATCTCCGCGATCGCCGCCACCCCGACGGCGTCGAGCCGGCGGTTCGCCGCCCGGTCGGACCGGGCCTCGAACCCGAGGGCGAGTCCGATCGGGGCCGTGACCACGGTGCTGACGATGCCCGTGATCAGCAGGTTCCGCCCGCCGAAGGCGGACCAGATGAGCATCACCGGTCCGTTCAGGGTCGTCACGGCGCTGGTCAGGTACATCAGCAGGGCGCCGCCGCGGCCCATCGGGGCCACCTGGGTGGGCTCGCCGGCCATGGCTCCTCCGCTTCCCGTGCCGCAAGCGCGGCAAGCGTCGGACGGGTGGTCAGGCCATCCCGGCGTAGAGGTAGCTGCCGGGGCTGGCGGGGTCGGCGAGCAACAGGACCTGGTCGCCGGGGCGGGGGATCTGGAGCTTGGAGACCAGTGTCTGCAGGGTGAGGTGCGCCCCCGGTGCCCCGGCCGGCTGGACCACCAGGTTCACCACCGGGTCGAAGTTGATCAGCTTGCCGGTGTCGCTGAGCGACACGACCAGCGCCGGCACGGTCGGCACTCCCGCGGCGAGCAACTGCTGCACGTAGGCGCCGGACTTGTAGGTGCCGATGGACTGCTGCATGCTCGCCAGGCTGTCGCTGCCGACGAAGGCGCGGGTGGCGCGGCCGTAGAAGCCCTTGCCGCTGGCCACCTGGTCCATGATCTCGGCGGCCTTCTCCTCGCGGCTGCGGCCCTTGCCGAAGATTCCCATGACGTCTCTCCCTCTCCTCCGTGTCGCCGACCGCCCACCGGTGCGCGGGGGCGGCTCCGGTGAGCGGTCGGCGAGCTTGGCGCCAGGCGCTTGGCGCTGCCTGACAGTCAGGACGGTAGGCGGGCCGCGGCGCCTACCGATCCCAGGTTCACCCGGGCCGGACCGCCCGCCGTACTGTGGGGGCCATGCCGTCCCCGAGTCAGCCGAGCAGCGAGCGCACCCCGCGTGCCATGGTCATCGACCGGGCCTGGCGGGCGCTGGGGCCCGGGCTGGAGGCGCTGAGCGGGCCGCAGGGCGCGCCGCTGACCCGCAGCGTCAAGCTGATCGTGCTGCCGCTGGTGGTCCGGCCCTCGCTGCACCCGGACCTCGCGGCCGACTTCCTCGAGGGGCCGCAGGCCGCCCGCCTGGAGGAACTGGTGCGGCAGGCCGGCGACCCGTTGCGGGCGACCGCGCAGTGGTTCACCCGGCTCAAGAAGGCCCGCCGGGCGCTGGGCGTCGTGGCCGGCAACCCGCAGGACCTGTACTTCCAGCCCTGTTTCGAGCTGGCCACCCGCTACGGCGCGCCCGCGGCCGGCGCCGACGAACGGGCCCGGGCGGTCGTCGAGGAGCTGGCGGAGGCCGGTGGCGGGCGCACGGTGGAGGCGCTGAAGGACCACCTGGCCGACCCGGACCGTCAGGCGCGGCTCGACGCCGCGCTGGCCGCGCCAGGGGGCGCCCGGCGGGGCGACCGGGCGGGCGACCGGGGCGCCCTGTCCGCCGACGAACAGCGGCTGGCCGCGCTGGCCCTCGACGCGCTGGAGGCCTGCGGCGGGGCGGACGGCACCGGGCCCGGCGCGGCCTTCACCGCGTTGCTCGACGGCGCGTTCGGCACCCTGGTCGGCCGGCTGCTCTGGGCGCGGACGAGCGGGCTCTGGGGACGCGACGACCTGCCGACGCACCTGGAGCTCACCGCGCACCCCCGGCCGCCGCGCCCGCGGGTCGGCCGGGGCGCCTCGACGGCCACCCTCCCGGCGCCGCTGGACCGCACGCTCTTCGAGCGGCTCTTCGGCGTGCTGCAGGCGTCGGTCCGCCGCGAGGAACTGCCGCCCGTGGCGGAGCTGGTGCGGCGCGAGGTGGGCCGCAGTTGCGCACCGCTGGGCCTGCACGACGAGAGCCTGCGGGTCGCGGTGGTGCTGGGCGGGCGGCTCGCGGTGGGCCTCGATCCGCTCGGTGGCGGGGACCCGGAGCTGCGCCGGACCGCGGCCCACCGCGTCGTCAACGGCCGCTGGCAGCGCGAGGCGTCGGTGCTGCGGGCGCGCCGGATGACGACCGGACCCGACGCCGGGGGCGGTGCGCTGGCCGCGCTCGCCGAGGACCTGCGCACGCCCTGGGTCCCCTACATGCGACGGCTGTGGGTGCGGCTGCACGGGCGCGACGTCCGGGAGGCGGCCTTCGAGGACCTGGCCGCGCTCTGGGCGGTGCTGGACGGAGTGGCCCGCTCGGTGATGATGGACCACCGGGCCAGGGTGCGCGCGGCGCTGCGCGCGCTGTCGGTGGCGCCCGCGGCGGGCGAGGCGAGGAGCGCGTGATGGCCGGGGAGCGGAGGCCGTCCGGTGACCGCCCGCCGGTGGCGGTGCGGGTCGCGCGGGCCGGCGACGGTGCGGTCCGGGTCACCGCGGCGACCGGCGGAGCCGAGGCGGGCGGGGGAGCCGGAGCGGCCTTCGCCCGGCTGGTGCTCGACGTCGCGGGTGCGGTGCTGCGCTGGCCCGGCGGGGTCCGGGCCCTCGCCGACGGTGCGGGATCCGGCCTGCCGTCGGCACGGATCCACGACGTGTCGGCCGCGCAGGAGTGGCTCTGGGCGCTGTACGGCGTGCCCGTCGCCGCCGCCGTGCAGGCCTGCGCCCTGGGGGAGGCGGGCGCCGCGGCGGACCTGCCGGCGCAGCCGGGGCCGCTGACGGTCGCGGCCACCCGGCTCGCCTACGGGCACTGGGCGGCTCGCTGGTGGCCGGCCTCGTTCCCGGACCGGATCCCCGCGCTGGCGGCGGACCTGCTCGGGCTGGAACGGGCCGCCTCCACCTATCGGTGCCAGCAGCTCTTCGACGGCTCGGGCGAGCAGTTCGACGACTGCGCGGCCGAGTTGATCGAGGAGCACGAGGCGGGACTGGACCCGTTGATCGCCTGGTGGCACGGCGGGGTGAGGGATACGGCGTCGGCGGGGCGGGTGGAGCGCATCCTGCGCCTGGTCGACGCGGCGGCGGACGGCGCCGGACTCGACGGGCCGGCCCTGCGCGGGCTGCGCACCGCCCTCGACCGGCGCCCGCCCGGCACCGAGGCCGGCCCGCCCCGGCCGTCGCCCGACCTCGGCGCGCTCTTCGCACGGCAGCGCGACTACGCCCTGGCGGCGGGCGATCCGTCGGCGGCCGGCGGGCGGGTGATCGCCCGCGGGACCGGGCTCAACGACTGGCGCCGCTACCCGCCCGGCGCCCTCGACGCCTGCGAGGACGCGCTCACCTGGACCGTGCGGGCGCTCGGTGCGCGCCGCCGGATCGAGGTCGAGGCGCTGGCGGGGGTGGCCGGCCCGTGGGGCGGGCCACCGCTGGTCGCGGAGATCACCGTGGACGGCGGGCCGGCGGGTCGGATCCCGCTCACCGCGCGGGGTGACGCCCTGGTCGGGCAGGCGGAGGTGGCGCTGCCGGCCGCGGGGCCGGGACGGATCGAGGTGGGCGTGCTGCTGCCGGGGTTCGACCCCGGACCCGAGCCCGCGTCCGGCGCCGTGTCCGGTGTCGCGCTCGCTGCCGACCCGAGCGCCGACCGGGCCGCCGACCGCGCGGAGCGCGAGGCGGTCCGCGGGTCGGCCCGGCGGCGCCTGGCACGGGAGACGCCGGGGGCGGCCCCGGCCCCGCTGCTCGCCGAGGCCGCGGCCGCCGCCGTGGCCGCGACCGACACCGAGGACTACTGACCGATGACGCCCGACGAAGCGGTGGTGCCGCTCTTCGGAGAGCCGTTCGACAGCGGCCTCGCGCTGGCCGAGCGCCACCAGCTGTCGGCCGATCCCGCGGCCGCGCAGGCCTGTTACGAGCACCTGCTCGGCGTGGCGGAGTCCCTCGACGACTCGCCCGACGTCCGCTACCTGCGCGCGCACCTGTCGGCCAACCTCGGGGTGGTCCAGCTCGACGGCCCGGATCCGCGCGGCGCGGAGATCCGCCTGGAGGCGGCCCTGGACCTGCTGCGCGGCATCGAGTCCGCACCGATGGGACCGCGCGGTCGTCAGCTCTGGCTGGACGACCTGCTGAAGGCACTGCTCGGCCGGGCCGAACTGCTGCGCGACCGCGGGGACCTGGACGCGGCGTCGGTCTGCCTCGAGGAAGCGGCGCGCCGGCTGCCCGAGTTCACCGGGGACGGCACCCGCGCCGCCGAACTCGGCCACCACCGCGTGCTGTTGCTGATCGCCCGCAGTGAGTGGGGCGCCGCGGAGGAGCTGGCCTCGGCCGTGCTGGCCACCACCCCCGCGTCGGTGCCGTCGGTGCCCTCCCAACTGCTGGCCGCGCTGGGGCTGATCTGCGCCTCGACCGGGCGGTTCGATCAGGCCGAGGACTACCTCCTGCGCGCGCAGGAGGGGTTCGAAGCGGCCGGGGAGACCGCACGGCAGCAGCAGTTGATCGCCCAGCGGGCGTACGCGGCGTTGCGCGGCGGCGAACTCGACCGCGCGGAGCGGCTGTTCGCCGAGGCGTCGGCGATCTTCGAGCGGCAGCGGCAGTTCGGCGACCTGGCGGTCTGCGAGCAGGCCCGCGGGTTCCTGGCCGCCGCCCGGGGTGACCCCGCCGGGGCGGCCGCGCTGACCGAGCTGAGCCTGGCTCGCTTCGAGGAGCGCGG
This sequence comes from Kitasatospora nipponensis, assembly GCF_039528135.1. Taxonomy (NCBI): domain Bacteria; kingdom Bacillati; phylum Actinomycetota; class Actinomycetes; order Kitasatosporales; family Streptomycetaceae; genus Kitasatospora; species Kitasatospora nipponensis. The sequence goes on from NZ_BAAALF010000122.1 coordinate 14,441, forward strand.
CGCCTCCATCGCCGCCGCGGACACCCTGCTGCTGGCGGCCCAACAGGCGTACGGCCGGGGCGACATCGTCGCGATGCGGTCGCTCTGCGAGCAGGCCCGCGCGATCCACGAGGCGCAGGGGGTCTACGAGCGGTGCGCGCAGGCGGACCTGCTGGTCGCGGCGGGCATCGAGGAGAGCCTGCACCGCCAGGCCCGGCACCACCAGGCCCCGCAGGACCCGGCATCGCGCGACGCAGCCCCGCGCGACGCAGCCCCGCGCGACGCAGCCCCGCGCGACGCAGCCCCGAACGACCCGGCCGGCGGCGGGCCCGAACGGGCCGCGGTGGACGCCGCGCTCGGCCTCGCGCTGCCCGCCGCGCTGGCCCTGGAGGCCGCCCGCTACGACTTCGCCAGCGGTCACGCCCGCAGCCAGTGGCTGGAACTGGCGGAGGGCGCCATGCAGTTGGTCTTCCGCCTCGTCATGCGGCGGCAGGACCAGGGCCTGCTCTTCGAGCTGGTCGAGCACCGCTGCGCGGGGGCGTCACTGACGCTGGGACCCGGCGCCGCGCAGGCCGCTCCGCCGGCGCATCCCTCGCCGCCCCACTCCTGGTCCCCCTCGCAGCCTCCCTCGCCGCCCCACTCCTCGCCCCGCCTGGACCCGGCGCTCTTTCCGGACGGCGCGATGAGGGTCCACGGACACCTCGACGGCCCGGCCGCGCTGGGTGCCACGGTGGCGGCCGCCGCGGCCTCGGTGGGCCTGCGGGTCGCGCCGCCGCCCAGGGTGCTGATGTCGCCGGGCTCCGAGCGCACCGCGTTGCAGGAGTACGTGGAGGCGGCCGAATCCCGGTACCACCGGCGGATCGTGAGCGACGAAGGGGTGCCCTCGTGGCCGACGACGAGCTGACGCCCCGCCCGGTCGTCCAGGTCCGGCTGGCCGACGCCGGCGACCTGTTCCTGACCTGGCGCTGGACGAGCGGTGCCCAGGGCTACGGCACCGGGCAGGCGCCCGCCGCCGAGGTCGACCGCGCGGTCCGCGCGCTGGCCGACGCGCTGCCGGGTGGGGAGGCGGGCGTGCGGCGCGCGTTCGGCGCGGGCGCGCTGGCCGGGTACGACGGCGAGCGGGCGCTGGCCCGGATCCTGGCGGAGGCGCTGTGGCCGGCCGGACTGACGGAGCAACTGCGCCCGGTCGCCGCCGCGCTCGGCGACCAGCGCCCGCTCGTAGGGATCCAGCCCGCACCCCGGGTCGCCCAGGTTCCCTGGGAACTGCTCGCGGTGGGCGGCGCCGACGAGCCGGACGTCCGGCTGCTCGACCTCGCGGACGTGGTCACCACCGCGCCGGCCTCGCTGCGCCGGCCGCACGACGGCGCCCCGCGCCCGGCCGGCGACGGCGGGGCCGTGGTCCTGGTGCTGGACCCGCGAGTGCCCGGGTTCCGGGCCGACTCCGCGCTCGGCTCGGTGCTGGGACGGCCCGGCTCGGACCCGGCGCTGCTCGCGCTGGTCCAGCGCCACCTCGACACGGGTCGCGCCGTACCGCCCGTCGCCGACGCCGCGCAGGCCTTCCGCCGCACCGACCTCGACCGGGACTGGCTGGGCGGGGCGCTGCGGCAAGGTGCTGCGCGCCTGATGTACGTCGGGCACGTGAGCGCGGCCCCGGTCGGCGGTGGGCAGAGCGAGGACGCCACCCTGCACCTCTGCTGCGACCCGCGCACCACCGGTCTGACCGAGGTGCTGCGCACCCATCGCCCGCTGTCGGCCAAGGACCTGCTGCTCGGCACCCTCAGCGCCCGGGCGGACGGCGTCGCGGGCGCGCGGCTCTGGCCCGCGCCGCGCCGGGTCGCGCTGATCGCCTGCGAGAGCGGCGGCGACCTGCGCTTCGCCGAGTCCTTCGGCCTGGCCGCCGCGATGCTGCACAACGGCGCCGACCTGATCACCGCCACCCGCTGGGCGCTGCCGACCAACCTGGCCTTCCACCAACTGGCCGACGTGGCCCCCTCGGTACGGCCGCTCTCCGAGGCGGTGGTCGCGGTCGACGCCGCCCACGAGCACCCCGACCCGGTCCGCCGGCTGGCGAGTTGGCAGCGCGAGCAGTTGGACCGCTGGCGCACCGACCGGCGGGTCGAGCACTCCCCGCTGCTCTGGGCGGCGCTGAGCTGCCTGGTGCTCTGAGCCGTGCAGGGCTTCGAGTCGTCCGGTGCTCCGACTTCCTTCCTACCGGAAGAAGTCGGGCAGTTCGGCGGCCGGCGGGAACGGCGAGCCGGCCGGCAGTGACCGGATCTGCACGACGAGGTGCTCGAACTGCGCGTACGAGAACCCGTCCAGTCCCGGGGCGACGGCCAGCACCCGGTCACCCCGGCGCCAGGCCCGGTAGCGCCACAGGTAGTCGGACCCCGGGCGCCGCGGGTGCGACACGTCGTGGTCGGGCGGGCCGAGCAGTGCGGTGAACGTGCCGACCACGGCGTCCAGTTGCGCGGTGAAGCCGCCGACCGGCGGGTCCACGAGGCTGTGCCAGCCGGGCTGGACGCCCCAGTGGTCCTCGCTCACCGCCCCCTCGGGGTGCACCCAGTACTGGTAGGCGAACGGCATGGAGAAGCAGTCCTCGCCGTAGACCAGGTGCCCGGCGGGTGTGTACCCCGTCTCGCCGAACTCGCCCAGGTGGGAGCCGGTCGAGCGCCAGCCCGCGGCCAGCATCGCGTGCTCGGCCACCTCCGGGTCCACCCAGTCGACCTCCGCCATGCCGACGATCTGCGCCGCCAGCTCCGCGCTCACCGGGCAACTCGCGATGATCCAGGGCGAGTCGTCGTCGGCGTCGTCATCGGCGTCATCGAGGGGCTCGGTGGAAGGTGGGGTCGGCGTCATCCCGCCAGCCTACTGCGGTGATCGTCCGTCGACCCGTCCACCCCGCGCCGGTGGACGGTGTCCAGCAGGGCCAGCTCCTGCGGGGTCAGGCGCAGGGCGCCGGCCGCCACGTTGGCGGTCAGGTGCTCCGGGTCGCCGGTGCCGGGGATGGCCAGCACGTGCGGTCCGCGGTGCAGCGTCCAGGCGATCCGGACCTGCGCCGCGCTCGCTGCGTGCGCCCGGGCGACGGCCAGCACCTCCTCGGGGTCGCTGCCGCTCGCTCCCGCGTCGCGCCCGGCGCCGGCGATCGCGTAGAACGGCACGAACGCCACCCCCTGGGTGCCGCAGTCGCGCAGGAACGCGTCGTGCTCGGGCCGCAGGCCGATGCCGTACGGGTTCTGCACGCAGACCACCGGCGCGATCGCCCGCGCCTCGGCGAGGTGCTCGGGCTGGATGTTGGACAGCCCCAGGTGGCGGATGAGCCCCGCCTGGCGCAACTCGGCCAGCGCGCCGAAGCGTTCGGCGATCGAGTCGGTGCCAAGGATCCGCAGGTTCACCACGTCGAGGTGGTCGCGGCCGAGTTGACGCAGGTTCTCCTCGACCTGGCCGCGCAGCTGCGCCGGGCCGGCGTGCGGCAGCCAGGCGCCGGACAGGTCGCGGCCGGGCCCGACCTTGGTGGTGATGACCAGGTCGTCGCAGTAGGGGGCCAGCGCCCGGTTGATCAGCTCGTTGGCGGAGCGCAGCGAGGAGAAGTAGAAGGCGGCGGTGTCCAGGTGGTTGACGCCGAGTTCGACGGCCCGGCGCAGCACGGCGATCGCCCGGTCGCGGTCGCTCGCCGGGGCGCCAGGGCGGAACGCGGCGCCCTGCTGGGTCAGCCGCATCGTGCCGAAGCCGATCCGGCGCACCGGGCGGTCGCCGAGCAGCCAGGTCCCCGATGCCGCCGCGGTGACGGGGGTGGAGGTGGGGTGAGGAGTGGGGTGCGTGGTCATGCCGCGATGATCTCCGCACGGTACGCTGACCGCCATTGATGAGGGCATGTGTGAATCCTCGGAGGTAGCCATCCAGGCGGAGTTGACGTTCTCGGCGAGCGATCTGGCGCAGATGCGGTTCGCCGTCTCCCCGATGTGGGAGATCACGCCCGGCTTCCGGCTGCTGACCTGCGCCGCCCCGCACCCCGTGCACCGACGCTGGGTCGAGCAGGTCCGGCCGCGGGTGGCCGCCGCCGGGCTGGACGGCGGGTGGCTGGCCGAGCTGATCCCGCCCGCCGGCTACGTCCCCGACTTCCTCAACCCGGCCCCCGCCGGGCCGGCCCCCACCCTGGCCGCGGAGCTGGCCGCGATCCGGGCCGCGCCCGTCGACCGGGTCCGCCAGGACCTCGACCACCTCCGCCACCACCAGGGCGACCTCGGACCCCGGCTGCGGGCGCTGTACGCCGATCCGCGGCGCCGGCTGGTCCGCCTCACCGAGGAGATCGAGGCGTACTGGGAGACGGCGCTCGCCCCCTACTGGGCGCGGATCCGGGCCGTCCTCGATGCCGACGTGCTGTACCGGGCCCGGCAGGTCGCCGAGCGGGGCGTCGGCCACTTCTTCAACGAACTGCACGGCTCGGTGCGGTGGGACGACAACGCGCTGCGACTGGTGCGGAAGCGGCGCACGCTGTCGCGCGGGACGGCGGGCGCGGGGCTGCTGCTGATCCCCTCGGCCTTCACCACCTCGGCGCTGCGCACCCGGGTGACCCCGCCGGACCCGCCGCAACTCGCCTATCCCGCCCGCGGGGTGGGCGCCCTGTGGGAACCGCGTCCGGTCAGCGGGACGGCGGCGCTGGCGGCGGTCCTCGGCCGCTCCCGGACCCTGCTGCTGACCGAACTGGAGGCGCCGGCCTCCACCACCGAACTGGCCCACCGCACCGGCCTCTCCACGGCCGGGGTCTCCCAGTACCTGACCGCGCTGCGCCACGCGGGCCTGGTCAGCGCCCACCGCGCCGGGCGCAGCGTGCTCTACGCGCGCACCGCGGCCGCCGAGTCGGTGCTGGCCGCGGCCGCCGGGTAGCCGCCGGGCCCACCCGCCGCCGACCGGTCGATTCCGAACCGTTGCGGGCCGGAGCTGGACCGCGCGGGTCTCCCCGGGTCTGCTGGGAGCGTCCGTTGTGCCGGCGAACTGCTCTCCTTGGTAACGGAGTTCCTGATGACAACCGGAAGACGCTCGACCACCCCGGTCAGCACCTCCCCGCCCAGCACCTCCCCGCCCAGCACCGCCCGACGCGGCCCCGCCCTGCGGGCCACCGCCCTGCTCGGTGTCGCCCTGGCCACGCTGGCCGCCGGCTGTACCAGCGGCTCGGCCGGTGGCACCCGCGAGCTCGGCGGCACCGGTCAGGCGGGTGTCCGCAGCTCCGCGCTCCCCACGATGCCCACCGGCACGCTGGCGCCGGCCGGGGGCGTGCCGTCCGGACCGGCGGCCGCGCGGGCCGCCCAGGTGGCGCGAGCCTGGCCGGGGTCGGCGATGGAGCAGCGCCGGCAGGCACGGTACTGGCCGTGGAACGTGCCGGTCGCCTGGCCGCCGGCGGGCGGGTTCCACAGCGACGCGGACCAGCAGGCGGTCCGGGACGGCCGGGTCGACCTGCCCGCCGGCCTACCGGACGCACCGTTCGGCTCCCCGGCGCTGGGGCAGGTCCGGTGGGCGGACGGGAGCACGCTCTCGCTTCCGCTGCTCCCGCCCGCGCAGGCCCTGCGGTCCTCGCCCGACCGGGCCGCGCGGACCACGACGCCGGACCCGTCCTGCGCCGGCGCCTGCTCGGCCCGGCTCACCGTCACCGCGATCCACCCGGGTACCCGGCAGGTGCTCACCACCCGTGGCCAGGCGACCATCCCGACCTGGGAGTTCAGCGTGGCCGGCTACCCGGATCCGGTGGTCTACCCGGCGATCGCCCGCTCCGGCGACCCGGGGGGCGAACCGCCGGTCCCGGACCTGGGCATCCGCGAGCTGACCTGGACCAAGGACTGGACGGCCACCTCCACCGACGGGCTGACCATCAGCGCGCACGAGACGTACGGTGCCTGCGAGGCGCCGGCGCCCGGCCGGGTCTACGAGACGGACCAGCTGGTGGTGCTGATCGGCCAGAAGAAGGAGCAGCCGCCGGGCACCGCCTGCACGGCGCAACTGCTCAGCTTCCCCGCCGAGTTCCGGCTCTCGCGGCCGCTCGGCGACCGCGTCGTGCTGGACGCCTCAACCGGCGACGCGGTCAGCGCCGTCCCCGAGCAGTGGGACCCGGCGATCAACCAGGGCGGCTGACCGGCCCGGTGCACGATGAGGCCCGGTCCACCCCGCCGGTGGCGCGCTACTGGACGGTCCGGTAGGCGAAGACGCCGGGCGGCAGGGGGGCCGGGTCGGCCAGCCACTGGGCGAGCACCCAGGCGGAGGGGCCGAACATCGGTCCGGGCAGCGCGTCCACCGCGAAGCGCTGCCAGCCCGCGCAGGCGTGCGGCTCGGTCACCTCGGCCGGCGCCGCGCTCGGCGGTGCGAGGACGGCGGCGGTCAGCCGCGGCCGGCCGTCCAGGTGGTCGAGGAGCACGCCCAGCACCCGCATCCGCTCGGCGGGCAGCTCGATCCCGGTCTCCTCCGCGAGCTCGCGCGCGGCGGCCTGCTCGAAGGACTCGCCGGGGTGGTCGACCTTGCCGCCGGGCAGGCTCCAGGTGGGCGGCTCGCCGGCGGTGATCCGCCGGCCGAGCAGCACCAGGCCGCCCGGCGCCGGGACGATCACGCCGGCCCCGATCAGCGGCCGGCCGACCCCGCCGGTCGGCAGCGTGCCACCGGTCGGCAGCGCGGCAGCGACCGGCGGCGCGGCAGCGACCGGCCCGCCGGCCGGCGGCGCGCCGACCGCATCGGCCGGGTTCACCACGGCGAGGGCGCGAAGTCCTTCAGGAAGCACCCGTACAGGTCCTCCCCGAGCTCGCCGCGCACGATCGGGTCGTAGACCCGGGCCGCGCCGTCGACCAGGTCGAGCGGGGCGTGGAAGCCCTCGTCGGCGAGCCGCATCTTGTCGGGGTGCGGGCGCTCGTCGGTGATCCAGCCGGTGTCCACAGCGGTCATCAGGATGCCGTCGCTCTCCAGCATCTCCTTGGCGCTGGTGCGGGTGAGCATGTTCAGCGCGGCCTTGGCCATGTTGGTGTGCGGGTGGCCGGCGCCCTTGTAGCCGCGGCTGAACTGGCCCTCCATCGCCGAGACGTTCACCACGTACTTGCGGCGGGCGGGCGAGGCGGCCATCGCCCGGCGCAGGCGGCTGACCAGGATGAACGGCGCGGTGGAGTTGCAGAGCTGCACCTCCAGCAGCTCGACCGGGTCGACCTCGCTGACCGTCTGCACCCAGCTGTTGGAGGCGGCCAGGTCGGGGACCAGCCCGCCGGCGTCGATCGCCGTGCCGGCCTCGATCCGGGCCGGCGAGGCCGAGCCGCTGACCAGCGCCAGCGAGGTGACCTGCTGGGCGGTGAGCGCCTCGCGCTCGCCGCTCGCCTGGCCCGGCAGCGCCGGGCGCTCCACGCTGCCGCTGTTGAAGGCGCCGATCACCTCGGAGGCGGGCAGCGCGCCGGCCGGCAGCGGCGCGGACTCGGCCGCGACCAGCTCCGCGTACGCGGCGGGGGAGCGGCGCACGGTCTGCGCGGCGTTGTTGATCAGGATGTCCAGCGGGCCCTCGGCTGCCACCGCGTCGGCCAGCGCCACCACCTGGGCGGGGTCGCGCAGGTCGATGCCGACGATCTTCAGGCGGTGCAGCCAGTCGGCGCTGTCCGGCATCTCCTTGAAGCGGCGGATGGCGTCGTTCGGGAACCGGGTGGTGATCGTGGTGTGGGCGCCGTCCCGCAGCAGCCGCAGCGCGATGTACATGCCGATCTTGGCCCGGCCGCCGGTGAGCAGCGCGCGCCGGCCGGTCAGGTCCGCCTTGGCGTCCCGGCGGGCCTTGCTGTCGCGCGCGCAGGAGGGGCAGAGCTGGTGGTAGAAGGCGTCCACCTCGACGTAGCGGGTCTTGCAGATGTAGCAGGAGCGGGCCCGCTTGAGGATCCCGGCGATCTCCTGGCCGGTGGTGGGCGAGGTCAGCCCGAAGACGCCCGCGGTCTCGTCGTCGATCCGGCCCGGCGCACCGGTGGCGGTGGCGGCGGTCACCGCGCGGTCGTTGGCGGTCTTGGCGGCCCGGGTCTCCTGGCGGCGGCGCTGCTTCACGGTCCGGAAGATGCCGGCGACGGCCCGGCGCACGACGATCGCGTCGGGGTGGTCGACGTCCAGCTCGTCCAGCTCGGCGAGCACGTCGAGGCAGAACTGGAGGCGCTCCGGGTCGATTCCGGGCCCGAAATCGGCCTCCACAGTGTCCTGCTTCTCCTCTGCCGTCGTCATGCGTCGCTGCTTCCTTGATCGCTGATCCCACCCGTTACCCGTTGAATCGTACGGAGTGCCCCGCGAGCGGCCAAACGACGGTCGGTACATTCGCTGGCATGAGCCCTCAGCCCGCCCCCGTCGTCCTGCTGCCCTACCCGGCGGCGGAGATCCCCGACCTGCCCGCCCAGCTGGCCGTGCACCAGTTCGACGGCGTCGCCTTCGACGGCCGGCCCGGTCCGCCGCCGGACGAGCTGCTGGCCCGCGTCGAGCTGCTGGTCGTGCCGTACATGCGGACCGCCACCGTGCTGCCGCTGCTGCCGCGGATGACCGCGCTGCGGGTCCTGCAGACGCAGACCGCGGGGGTGGACGACGTGCTGCCGCACGTCCCGGCCGGCGTGCGGCTGTGCAACGCCCGCGGCGTGCACGACGCCAGCACCGCCGAGCTGGCGCTGACCCTCACGCTGGCCGCGCTGCGCGACATCCCCGGCTTCGTGCGCGGCCAGGACGCCGAGCAGTGGCGGTCCGGCTTCTACCCGGCGCTGGCAGACCGGACGGTGCTGATCGTCGGCTACGGCTCGGTCGGCGCGGCGATCGAGGACCGTCTGCGCCCCTTCGAGTGCGAGGTGCTGCGGGTGGCCCGCAGTGCGCGCCAGTCGCCGGCCGGACCGGTGCACGCGCTGGCCGACCTGCCGGCGCTGCTGCCCCGGGCGGACGTGGTGATCCTGGCCGTGCCGCTCTCGCCGGCCACCCGGGGGCTGGTCGACGCCGGCTTCCTGGCCGCGCTGCGGGACGGCGCTCTGCTGGTGAACGTGGCCCGCGGGCCGGTGGTGGACACCGACGCGCTGCTCGCCGAGCTGACCGGTGGCCGGCTGCGGGCGGCGCTGGACGTCACCGACCCCGAGCCGCTGCCCGCCGGCCACCCGCTCTGGCACGCCCCGGGCCTGCTGATCACCCCGCACGTGGGGGGCAGCTCCTCGGCCTTCCTGCCGCGGGCCCGGCGGCTGATCGGCGCCCAGCTGAACCGCTTCGCCCGGGGCGAGCCGCTGGCCAACGTGGTCGAGCGCCCCTGATCGGCGGCCCCCGACCGGCGGCCCCCGACCGACGGCGGCGACCCCTCCGCCGGCCTGCGCCGCCTTCGCCCGCTCGGCCTCGGCGCGGCGCTGGAGGTCGTCGAGCCGGTCCACCTCCTCCGGCGTCAGGACGATGCCGAAGTGCTCGCGGTAGGCGTCCAGGCGGTGCCGCGCGGTGGGCAGCGGCTCCTCGTGGCGCTCGCCGTCGGCGGTCGGGCCGGTGGTGCGGATCAGCCGGTCGCCGGCCAGCGTGAGCCGGCCCTGCTCGGTGGGCATCGAGCACATGGTGTTGCGGGTGAACGGCGAGTCCGGCGAGGTCGCCTGCCACCAGCAGGTCGGCCGGAAGTCGGAGAGCGGGTAGGGCCGCCGGTCCAGCCGGTACTGCGGCACGCCGTCCTGCAGCACGTCGAGGTCGGGTCCGTGCTCGGCGACGGTGAAGGTGCCGGCCGGGTCCTGCTGGCCGTCGCGGCTGTCCAGGCGCAGCGGCACGGTGGTGAACCGACCGAAGCCCACGTCCACCAGCCACGGCTCGTCCAGTTCCACGCGCAGGCTCAGGTGGTCGAACAGCGGGCCGGCCACCCCCTCGTGGACGACCCGGGCGGCCAGCAGTTCGACCCGGTAGCCGAGCGCGCCGAGCAGCGTGGCGAACGCGCCGTTGAGTTCGTAGCAGAAGCCGCCGCGCCGGTGGTCGACCAGCTTGGCGACCAGGGCCTCGGGGTCCAGCACGATCGGCTCGCCGAGCCGCACGCTCAGGTTCTCGAACGGTACGGCCCGCAGGTGCGCCCGTTGCAGGGCCCGCAGCCCCGCCAGGTCCGGCGCGGCCGGGCGCGCGGCGCCGATCCGGGCCAGGTAGGCGTCCACGCGTGCGTCGTCCATGGTCCTCGTCTCCTCAGCAACTCGCTGCGCCGCGGCGGCGCACCCGCCCGCCATTCTGCTCCCGGTACGGACGGTCCGGGTGAGCCGGGGGTGTCGAAAGGTTCTGAAGAAGAGAACTGATTTTTCGTTATCCCGTTCGCACGTCCGGGTCTCCCAAGGTGTCGGCGGTAGTTCCCTGACCGAGTACGCCGACGAGGAGACAGCACCATGGCACGCAACCGAAAGGCGCACCGGCGCCGCAGTCACCGCAAGCTGCTGATCACGGCCGTGGCGGCCACCGCGGTCCTCGCCGCAAGCGGCGTGGGCATAGGCCTGATGACGAGTGGTCAGCGGACGAACGACGTCCGGGTGTCCGCCGCCCAGGACGCGAACGGCACGGCCTCGGGGCCGGACCTGATCTCGGCCACCGGTGGCAGCGCCCCCAGCCGGTCCGCCGCACCCGGCCGCGGCGCGACCCCCGCGCAGGCCCCCTCGCACAGCACGCCGCCGGCCCCGGTGACGTCGGTGCCGGCGAACGACGCCGGCAAGGGCATGATCTACAGCGGCCTGACCGCCGCCCCCACGGGCGACCCGTGCGTGGGCGTCTTCAAGGTGTCCGCCGCCGACCTGTGCACCCACGGACCCGACGCGCCGCCCACCGGGCTGGACGTCCACAAGCAGGTCGCCCCCGTCGCCCCGCAGGCCGCCGCCCCGCCGCCGCTGCAGGGCC
>NZ_BAAALF010000123.1:0-25264 GCF_039528135.1 Kitasatospora nipponensis
CCCGGCGCGGATCGGTGGTCGGGGACATGGTCGGGATCACCTCCTGCTCAACCGGGGCCAGCCCCGAGCGGGCACCGGCCGGGTGCCGGATTCACTCGGCGGGCTGACATCAGGTCAGTCGAACGCATGTACGAAATACTAGAGCACGCCCTCCTCTGCTCCTGCGCCGCAGCCTTCCACTGACCAGCCCCACAGCTGGTTGGACGCCGAGGTGCTCTCGGAGCGGGAACTCGCGGCGGTGGCGGCCGACACGGTGCGGGCAACGGCACTGGGCCTCGAGAAGGTGGCGGGCACGGCGGAGCTGGCTGCGTTGAGGTGGCAGGCCCTCGAACAGCTGCGACCCGGCACCGTGACGGCCCTCGATGTCCACGTCAAACCTGCCCCGTGGTGCGGTCATGCCTGCCCCGTGGTGCAGCACGATCAGGATTCCGACGACCGGCCCGCTCGACACGATGACCAGCCCGCCGCGCAGCCGGTCCGGCCCCCACTCGCCGACCACGGCGGCTAGCAGCGGCTCCGCCAGCAGATGCGCGAGCAGGCCCAGGTCCGTCAGGCCGAGTTCGACGAAACCGCGGCCGCCCGCGAGGACCCCGCAGGAGCCCGGCCCACTGCCGCCGAGGACAGCTGTCTCCAGGGGGCCGCCGACCCTGCCCACGTTCGTGAGCAGCTCGCCCGGCATGCCGCCGCCCTCGCTGTTGCCCGGACCAACCGCGTAGGTGCCGTTCCGCTGCGCCGCCCCTTCGGGAGCCAACCGCTGCCACAGCGCGGCACCGCGTGGGCACCGACCACGCCGATGGGGCCGGCTTCGAAGCGAGGTGAAGTGGTTCGGGCACGGATTCCGTGAAGTCGGTCAACGGGCCATCACGGTCTGTGCTCGTTGGCCGAGACTTGCACGGATGGCTGTGCGGTGCGGGCTCGGTCGGACAGAATGCTGGACATGACGACTTGAAGAGCACCGGCCGGGCGGCAGCACTGGCGCAAGGTCGGGAGCGGCTGGTCCGTTCTGGACGGTGAACGCCGGATCTGCGCCGCATGCGGGACGCCCGTCCGGTCGTACCAGTACCGCTTCTATCCGCCCGAGTCCTCCATGTTCGAGCGCTGCATCGGGTTCGCCTGGTGCTCAACTTGCAGGATCTACTCGGGAAACATGGTTCACATCCCGCGGAAGCGGGTTCTGGTCGATGCCCTCGCATCCCTTCCTCCTGAGCAACACGAGCGGTTGCTGCGTTCGGAAACTGGACTGATCGAGTTCCTGGACCGCCGGCTCCGAGGCAGAGAAGGGCAGACCTCACCGGGCAGGCACTCCTGAACCGATCAAGGGTTCTTCAGCCCGGTCCGTGGCCGGCGGCTGGCGGCGATCAGGAGGAGCCGTTTGCCTTGAGCTGCCGCTGGTCGTCCTCGCGCAGACGGTCGGGGGGCCCATGATCCAGCGGGTGGCCTGGCGGGGCGAGGGAGGCCGGGCCATCGGCGGCGTGCTCCCGGCCCGATGCCCCGGCTGCAGCGACTGCCAGGTGGCGGTGGCGGCCGCGTCGGGTGCCGGCGCCTGGCCGGCCACCGGCCTGATGGTGGGGGAGTGGTGCCCGGGTGGGGGTGGCAGGTCAGACTCGGCAGGGCCCGGGCGGGGTCGGTGGGCGAGGGCGGCGAGGCGCTGCAGCGCGGCGGTGTTGAGGCGGATCTCGACGGTACCGGCGTTGCTGGCTCCGCTGCGGGGGCGGGTGGTGGTGATGCCGAGGGCGTCCAGGAGGTCGGTGGTGGTGGCCTGGTAGGCGTGGGCGAGGCGGTGTAGGTAGGGGGCGGTGGTCTCGTGGGGCAGCGGTCGCACCCGTAGTGCCCCGGCTGTCGGTGCCCAGGGCCCGCCGCACGGCCCCCGGGGCGGCCCGATGGCGGTGACGGTGGTCGTCAGACGGGCCGTCATGTGGTCTGGCGGGCGGGTCGGCTGGCGCGTGGGGTCCGGCGGCTGGGGGTGCGGGGCCGGTAGTGCTCTTCGGCGAGGTGGTCCAGGGCGATGGCGTCCAGGGTGGCGCGGGTGATCTTCTCGCTCTCGTCGAGGATGGCGGCGATCGCGGCACGTCGCAGGAGACGGGAGAACTCCCCGCCGGCTGCCCGCAGCCGACTACCCCGACACCGCCACTACCCGAAAGCTGCTGGTCATCGAGCTACAGACCGGTTCACCACCACGCTCTGATAGACCCCGGCTGATGATCTATCCGTTCAGACAGTTCCCTGGGTGTTTTCGCCCGGGCTTCGACGCATCCCCGCCAGCCGGCGGTACTCCCCCGGGGGAAGTCCGTAGGCCGTCCTGAACGCGCGGCTGAAGGTCGTCGCGTCCGCGAAGCCCCACCGGGTGCCGATCGTCCCCACGGGGTGCTTCGCGAGGCCAGGCCGCACCAGGTCGGCTCGGCACCGGTCCAGCCGTAGTCTCCGGATGAAGGTACTCACGGTCCGTTCCTCCGTGCCGAACAGGTAGTGCAGGTGGCGCACCGAGATGCAGTGCGCGTCCGCGATCGTCTGGGGCGACAGCTGGGGTTCTGTCAGGTGATCGCGGATGAAGGCTTTCACCTCGTGCAGAAGCACGCTCTGCCGGGTCTCCGGGGGCAGCAGTCCCTCCCGGTCGGCCATGCCGCCGAGGAACGCACAGGCCAACTGGACCGCGGCCGAACCGAGGTGCTCGGCCTCCAGCGCGCTCCATCGGGTCTCTGTCAGCTGCCGGAGGAGTCCGGCGAGCAGGCCTCCGGTCCCGTGCGCGGGAAGTCTGCGGGACAGCAGGCCCCGTAACGCCTGCGCCGGCAGCGGCACCGCGGCCTTCGGCAGGTGGAGGATAGTGACACGGCTGTTGTCGGTCAGGACGTGGGACGTGAACGGCCGGGACGTGTCGTACAAGAGCAGGTCACCAGTCCTGACCTGGGTCCAACTGCGGTCCTGTTCCATGCTCATGGTCCCACTGACCACGTACCCCAACTCCCAGAGCTCGGGATCCGAACGTCGAATCAGCTCGGGAGTACGCACAGAGCGCAACGGCGGGCAGGAGAACGCCGACGCACCTACCGACCCGAGCCTCCACGCGGCAGCCGACGCGCGGAAGTCTCCACGGTGCTCGGTGACGTGGTGCGCCGGCGCCAGATCGCGTGCCACCAATTCGTACCACCAGGCGAACCTCTCCCCCTTCGGCACGTCCGTCGTACTCAGCTCGCTTCCGTCCATTTAATCCCCCTCGATCCGCTGTGCACATGGTGTCAAGGACCTTGCAGTCCACGCCAATGACACCCGAACAGCCCCACGCGACACTACTGTTCGGGCCGCCGGAACTGCGCGCGGCATATCGGCTACATTGCTCACGCTGTCCACCAGCATGCGTGGCAGCTGAACCAGACGGGTTGGATCATGAAGTACACACGCAAGGCGACCAAGATGCTCATCGCGGGTGCGGTAGCGGTGGCAACCGTCATCGGTATGTCCGGAACTGCTTCCGCGAATAGCGACCCGTGGGCCTTGCACCAAGGCGAAACTCTCAATGTTGGGGACTCGATCATAACTCCCATCGGCGATTTCAATCGGTACGAGCTGATCATGCAGGCGGACGGCAACCTCGTAGAGTACCTCTGGAGTGGCGACCCGTCAGCAGGCCAGCAGAGCCGTACGCCGATCTGGGCAACTGGCACAAACGGGACGGGCGCCGACCACGCAACGTATCAGCAAGACGGCAATTTCGTTGTCTACGCCGGCAGTTGGGCGCCGTGGGCGTCGAACACCGTGCACGGAGGGGGTTCGACCGTCGACATCAGCACGCAGGGCTCCCTGTACGTCGGCTACACGCGAGTCTTCTGCCGGTGCTGACCAATCTCCGGAGCTGACTCACGAGTTGGTGCCGTCTCTCAAGCTGCAAGACGGCAGCAACGTTCCGGCTTGACTGTGAGCGCCTGGCCCGGGCCAAGGAGAGCGAGCTGACGCCAGTCAGCGACCTCCATCCCGGTCGGCGGCTATCGGCAGCTGCGAGTGTCGGCCGCCCGGCACCATCCCGCGTCGACTGTCGACATCGGCTCAGCCGGCAGGCCATCTCGCCACTCAAAAGCCATCGGACCTCGTCGTGGCGTTTCACATTTTATGTGCGTTTCACTGCACGTACTTACGATCAATTTGATCCTGCTGGCCACCAAGACTCGTGGCAGCTGAACCGGACAGGGGTGGGAGCTATGAAGTCCATGCTCAAGGCGACCAAGATACTCATCGCAGGCGCCGCAGCGGTGGCATCCGTCGTCGGTCTCTCCGGGACCGCCTCGGCGACCGACATGACTGCCTTGCCCAAGGGTCAGTCCCTCAATCCCGGGGACTCGATCATCAGCTACTACGACTCCAATATTTCGTTCGAGCTGACCCTGCAGACGGATGGGAACCTTGTTGAGTACCATCGGCAGATTGACCTGAGCACCGGCAATCTGGTTCGCCGTGCGTGCTGGGCAACGAACACCATGGGGTCCGGTGCCACCAATGCGACGTATCAATCGGACGGCAACTTCGTTCTCTACAACGGCAACTCGCCGCTGTGGGCGTCGAACACCCAATGGAAGGCGGGTTCGACCGTCGACATCAACTCCTTTGGCGCCGTATACGTCGGCGTCACGAAGCTAATCGACCAGTGCCAGCCCTGATCAACCAAGGGCTGTCCCGTAACTGCTGGCCACGGGTGAGACGATCTTGCCCGTGGCTGGTGTGATCACGGCGTCGGAGCCGTCCTGGACATCCCCGTTCACCGGGCTGAGCCCGCGGGACTTCAGCAAGCTGATGACGGTGCTGCGCCGCCAAGGCGCCGACACCGTGCGGCCTGGTCGGCCGTGGAGCTTGCCGGGACAGCCCTTAGCCGACAACAGACCTGTCGGGGGGTCTGAAGCTGGCGCCGAACGCCGGACTGGGATCGAGGCCCTGCCGCGACGTGGCAAGGGAGGCGACCCGGACCCGCGATCACAAGCTACCGACACCCCCACCCGAGCCCCTGCGGACAAACAGCCCACGCCCACCAGGCCACACAACGGCAGGACCGGGCCGCCGTGGCCGCCGCAGTGGGGCGGCGACCACACCGCCCGAACCGATCCGGCCGCCGACACCGGCAACCGGATCAGCGTTGTCCACCGGTACCACGAGCAGATGTCCTCGGTATTCGTGACCTGGATCATCGCCGGGCCCTGACCTGGCATCAGCACGTCCCCGGGAAGATCGTGGGCTTCTCGGCCCGAATCGTGACAAGAGAGTCCCGTGGGCCGGGTCGGTCTGCTGGCCAACGGGAGCGGCGCTGCCCGAGGCCGGGCTCGCCGGCCTTCAA
Organism: Kitasatospora nipponensis; assembly: GCF_039528135.1. Taxonomy (NCBI): domain Bacteria; kingdom Bacillati; phylum Actinomycetota; class Actinomycetes; order Kitasatosporales; family Streptomycetaceae; genus Kitasatospora; species Kitasatospora nipponensis. The sequence goes on from NZ_BAAALF010000123.1 coordinate 5,315, forward strand.
TGCCGTTGCCCGACGGGCGACTGTGGGTGGTCGCCGCACCTGCGCGATTGGCTGGGTCGATGGGTCAGAGCCAGCCGCCGGCGATGAACTGGACAGGGTCTTCGCCGGGGTTCTCGCGGATGCCGTACACGGCCTGGGCGGTGGCCCACAGGACCGTGCGTCCCAGCCGGTCCGGGTAGCGCTCGACCATTGCGTTGAAGTAGTCGACGGCGGTCTTCTCGGTGCGGAACAGTTCCTCGGCGACGTCGAGGTACTCACGCGTCTCGGCGATGGTGCGTGCGGCGTCGTCGTCGAGGGTGGCGTTCTGGTGGCCGGCCACGATGGAGCGGGCGTCCAGCGCTGCGACCCGGTCGATCGCCTGGCGCCAGGCGTCCAGGCCCGCCAGCGAGGTCTCGCTGAGGTAGAGGTGGGCGCCGTTGTAGATGACATCGCCGCCGATGACCAGTCCGAGGTCGGGGACGTGCAGGACGCTGCTCGCGTCGGTGTCGGTGTACCCGGCCTCGACGATGACGAGGTCTTTGCCTTCGAGGGTGAACCGGTTGTCCGGCACTGTCACCGCGGTCACCGGGGACTCCGGGATGCCTGGGTAGACCTTGTCCCAGACGAACGGCCGCGCGGCGACGTTGGCATGCATCTGGCCGATCGTTCCCTCGGTCGCCACGACGCGCGCGCCGAACCGCTCAGCGAGCAGGTCGGCGTTGAACCAGTGGTCGCCGTGGCCGTGCGTGATGAAGATGTCCGTCAGGTTCCGGTTCTTGCCGGCGACCCAGTCGCCCAGCGCGCGCGCCTGGTCGGCCGTGAAGCCCGGGTCGACGAGCACGGCGTCCTCGGCGCCATGGATCAGGGTGCTGGCCAGTGGAGGGAACAGCCTGGCCTCTCCGTTCGGAAGCGTTCCGTTGTCCTGCTGCGGCGGGTTGTTGATGAACACGTCGTAGGCGAGTTCGGTCGAGTTCATGATCATGGTCCTCTCGGGCCCACCTAGGTAAAGCGGTCGCTGTACCTAGAGTCGAAGCTACGCCGCCTCGTGGCCCATGTAAAGTGATCGCTATACTTTTGGGCATGGCGACATCGACACCGATCAGCAGGGCGCCCCGCGGCGGGCGCGGAGCGCGCGAGCGCATCCTGCTGGCCGCACAGGAGCTCTTCTACACACGCGGTATCCACGCCACCGGTGTGGCGGCGCTCACGGAGGCCGCGCACGTCTCGACGCGGACCTTCTACGTGCACTTCGCAACCAAGAACGCACTGGTGGAGGAGTATCTGCGCCGGTTCGAGTCAACGAACCCGCTCCCTGCTGAAGCAGCCCTGGAACGCGGCGACCTGACCCCAATTCAGCGGCTGTTGGCGATCTTCGACCCCGTGGAGAGCGACTCGTCAGCGCCATTTCGCGGCTGCCCCTTCCACAACGCCGCCGTCGAGGGCGCCGGAGAGCTCCCGGACATCGCCCGTCTCGCGCAGCGACACAAGCAAGCCTTCCGCGATCGCCTGGTGGCCACGGCCGCCGAGGCCGGTGCAGCCGACCCGGAGAGCCTCGGCAGGCAACTCGCCGTGATCTTCGAGGGTGCCAACGCGCTGGCAGCCTCCTGCAACGACACGGAAGCGTTCACCGATGCCCGACTGGCCGCCAAGACGCTCCTGAACGTGGCTGTTGGCGCTGAGTCCCGCTGAGTGAGGCTGGACGACGGTCCGCATCTCCATGGCCGTAACGGGTCCCGCCGTCCAGCCGCGGCAGCACAGCCGAACGGCGCATCCGTCGGTCGAGCCGACAGGTAGAACTGGGAGGGGTCATCTACGGCAGGTGCCCACAGCGCGGACAAGGTCGCGCAGGCCGGGACCGTGCAGACCCGCCCTGGTCGACCAGGGCTTCAAGTCCAGCGTGGTCGATCACGGCGCCGACCTGGGCATCAAGGTGGAGATCGTCAAACGCAGCCCCGACGACGTCGGGTTCGTCCCGCAGGCTAAACGCTGGGTATCCGAGCAGGTCAACGGCATCCTTATGTTGCACCGTCGCCTGGTCCGCGACTACGAGGCACTGCCGGCCAACGCCGAGTCCCGCGTGTACTGGGCGATATCGGCGAACTTGTCCCGCAGGCTGACCAAGGAGTCGACGCCGACCTGGCGCGGAGCGTAGGAGGACCCGCCGATGTCACGCACCGCACTGGAGAGGATCGCCGACCGGGAACAGGCGATCGGCGACATCACCGAGCAGCTGTCCGCCGAGGTCAGCCAGCTCACCGCCCGCCTGGCCGAACTCGACGCGGAACGCGCCGACCTGGCAATCGTCCGCAAGGTCATCCTGTCCCTCGGCGACGACGAGCCCACCGGCGACCGGATGCCGGGCCTGCCCGACAACCCGATCTACCAGCAGATCCTCACCGCGCTCATCGACGCCGCAGCCCCGCAATGCTGCCGCGACCTGTGCCGCCCCCTGGCCACCGGCACCGAGCCCACGCACATCTCCGGCATGCGCAACAAGCTCAAGCCTCTGACCAGCGCCGGCCTCGTCGTCGAGACCGAGCTCGATACCCCAGTTGGTGGACGCCCACTATCGTGGAATCTGCGCAGGACAGGACGGGCTAGGGGGAACCTTGTATTACAGCGGCTTGGGGCTTGACCGGGTTGGCGGCCGGCGTACCGACTCGGAGTGGGTCGCCGGGCTGTTGACGAGCCCCAGTACCCAGGTGATTCCCCTGTGGCGGGACCACTGTCTGGTCCGCGACGACAGGCCCATCCGGCTGCCGCTGGCCGAGGCGCGGGGCATCCTCGACGCCGCCGACGACCAGGTGTTTCTCGGCCTGGACGGAGAGGCCGCGGTGTTCGCGGCCGACGTGTCCCGCGTCGACCGGTCCAACGCCGTCGAACTGGCCACCGCGGACACGGTGCTGGAGGTGCGAGCCATGGTTCCCACCATCACGCCGGACGAGGCGGGCCTGCTCGCGTATGCCCGTGGAATCCTGCACTGGAACCGGAATCAGCGGTTCTGCGGCGCGTGCGGCGGTCCGGCCGTCCCCAGCAACGGTGGCCACCTGCGGACCTGTCAGGACTGCGGGAAGCTGCTCTTCCCGCGGATCGAACCGGCCGTGATTGTGCTGGTCGAACTACCCGGCACGCCTCGGCGCTGCCTGCTCGGCCGGCACGCGGGATCCGATCCGGACCGCTTCAGCACGCTGGCTGGGTTCGTCGAGATCGGGGAGAGCCTCGAGGACGCGGTGCGCCGCGAGGTCGCCGAAGAGGCCGGTGTCGAGGTGGGGACGATCACCTATCAGGGATCCCAGTCGTGGCCGTTCCCATCCGGGATGATGATCGGGTTCCGCGCCGAGGCCGTTTCCGACCGGATCGACGTGGACAACGTGGAGGTGGTGGAGGCACGTTGGTTCACGGCGGCCGAACTTCGGTCGCGAATTACGGACTCCGCTGTCGGCGGGCCCTACCGGGTCGACTCGATCGGCAAAGTGCTCATCGACCAGTGGTTGGCCGACGTGGAGTGAGTCAGCTTGCCACACTGTTGGGGGGAATGTGAGCCGAACTCGACGCGGAACGCGCCGACCTGGCAATCGTCCGCAAGGTCATCCTGTCCCTCGGCGACGACGAGCCCACCGGCGACCGGATGCCGGGCCTGCCCGACAACCCGATCTACCAGCAGATCCTCACCGCGCTCATCGACGCCGCAGCCCCGCAACGCTGCCCCGACCTGTGCCGCACCCTGGCCACCGGCACCGAGCCCACGCACATCTCCGGCATGCGCAACAAGCGGCTCAAGCGTCTGACCAGCGCCGGCCTCGTCGTCGAGACCGAGCCCGGACTGTTCGCAATCCCCACACCCAGAACAGCCGACTGACCGCGTGACCTGCCCACACACCGTCACAACGACGAAACGGACATAGCCTCACTCAACGCCCTCTGAGAGCCGGTCGGGACAACCTCGACCCAGCGGACCCCGGGAGCATGGGCATCACCGACGGGGCCGAGGAACTGTTCGACCGATCGACCGCGGGTCAGGGCACCGACAGCGACGGACTCGGCTAGGTGTCGCACCTGGGCAGCCTAGAGGCCGGGGCAGACGTCGCGCTTCGGCTGGGGCCGTGGATGGGCGACAGATCCGGAAATTGGACTGAGCGCTTCGTAGGCGAGTGGGTGCTTCAGTTGGCGGGCTGGACCATCGGCATCGATGGTGATTGCGGGTCAGCCGGCCTGCTCGGTCAGGGCTGCACCGAGGAGGGTGAAGCACCGCGAGGCGGTGCGTTTCACCAGGCGCCGGATGGAACCGGCGACCGGGCTTCCCGGGGATCGGGATCCTTCGTGCGTGAGACTGTGATGCAGGTCACGGTAGGCGCAGAACCTGTGCGCGGTATCTGTCGTCTGGCTGGTGTGAGATCACGAGGGAGAGCACTGGACGAGCTGGACGAGGAGCGCCTCGTCCGGCTGGTGGCCAGAGGTGACCGCAGGGCGTTCGACGAGCTGTACCGGCGCACGTCGCCGTGGCTGGCGGTGCGGTTGCGCCGCCGCTGTGCGGACGAGCAGATCGTCGCCGAGGTCATGCAGGAGACCTATCTGGCGGTGTGGCGCGCGGCCGGCGCGTTCGCCGGGAGCGCGGTCGGCGGGACGGCCGTCGGGTGGTTGTGGACGATCGCGGCGCGCCGCCTGGTCGATGCGTTCCGGCGCCGTGCCCACCATGCCGAGCCGCCGGTCGCCGTCGCCGAGCGGGCGGTGGTACCCGCGGCGGAGGACAAGGCACTGGCCGCGACCGTCGGCGGCGAGGTCGGCGACGCCCTGCGGCGACTGGCGCCGGAACTCCGCGAGGTACTGCAGGCCATGGTGCTCGACGGGCTTTCGGTGCGGGAGACCGCGGTTCTGCTCAGACTGCCCGAAGGCACGGTCAAGACCCGCGCCCGCCGGGCCCGGATCGCGATGCGGGAGGCGCTGGCATGAGCAGGGAACACGCGTCGATGCGGTTGCTCGACGACTACGCACGTGGTGACGCGGTGATGGCGGCGGACACGGTATGGGCGTTGGAGGCCCATCTGGAGACGTGCGCGCCGTGCCGCAGTCGCCTGGCGGACTCCGTGGCCACCGAGGCGCCCGGCATCGCCGGGCTCCTCGACACCGTCCGGGCCGGTCTGGAGCCGCAGCTGGACGCGGCCGTCAGGGGGCCCTCGCGGCGACGGCGCCCGAGGTGGGTGTCGGCCTGGATGACGCCGGTCATGGCCCCGTGGCTGGCCATGACCGCCGTCGTCACCCTGACGGCGCTGCTGCTGGGCGCGGTCGTGCCGGCGGAGGTCTTCGGCGGCTCCTCGACGATGTCGCTGATCGCCCCCGTGCTGCCGCTGTGCGGTGTCGCCGCATCGTGGTCGCGCGGCCTGGACCCGGCGCACGAACTGACGGCCTCGACCGCCCGAGCAGGCCTGCCCCTGCTCCTGCGACGCACCACGGCAGTCCTCGTGGTGGTCCTGCCCGGGCTCCTGGTGTGGGGATGGCTGACCGGAACCATGACGGCCGCGCAGTGGCTGCTGCCCTCCCTGGCCTTCACCTCCACCGCGCTGGCGCTGGGCAGCGTGGTCGGCGTGACCCGCGCCGCCACCGGGCTGGTGGCCGCGTGGGGCGTCGTCGTGGCACCCACGTGGGTCACCGGCCGCGTCCCCTCCGTCCTGCAACTCGCCCTGCAGCGGAATCAACTGCCCCTGTGGGGGCTACTCCTCGCGCTCGGCATCGGCGCCGTGATCGCCCGCAGAAACGCCTACTCAACGCTGTGAAACCATCGTCGACCCTCGAAAGGGACCACCCCATGACACCCGTGACGAGCGCGGCCGACACCGCGCCCAGAACCCACGCCTGGGAGATCCGGGCCAGTGGCCTGAGAGTTCGCGTCGGACGCAAGAAGATGGCCGTCGACGGGCTCGACCTCTCCCTGGGCATCGGCGCCCACGGCCTCCTGGGACCCAACGGAGCGGGAAAGACCACCCTGATCCGGACGCTGGCCACCGTGCTGCGCCCCACCGAGGGCGAATTGGAGATGCTCGGCACCTGCGTGGGCCCGCTGGGCGACCACCGGGCCCTGCGTCGCCGGATCGGCTACCTGCCGCAGGAGTTCGGCTACTACAAGCGCTTCACGGTGCGTGAGTTCGTCGAGTACATGGCCTGGTTGAAGGAGGTTCCGAAGGCGGAGGTCCCCGGGGCCGTCCAGCGGGCCGTGGAGCGGGTGGGCCTGGCGGACCGTGCCGACCATCGGATGAAGACCCTGTCCGGCGGCATGGTTCGGCGGGCCGGCATCGCCCAGGCCATCGTCAACGATCCCGCGGTGCTGCTGCTGGACGAGCCGACCGCCGGACTGGACCCGGCGCAGCGACTGCGTTTCCGCGAGTTGCTCCAGGAACTGGGCCGCGACACCTGCGTGGTCGTCTCCACGCACTTGGTCGAGGACGTCGCGGCCGCCTGCTCCGACGTGGTGCTCTTCGCCGACGGCCGTCTCGTCTTCCAGGGCACGCCGGGCGACCTGGCCGCGGCGGGCGGCCCCGACCACCCGGGCGACAGTCCCTTGGAGCGCGGCTATTCGGCGCTGCTCGAGGGCTCCGAGCGGCCGGGAGGCACCTGGTGAACGGACGCGTCCTGCGTACCGAGCTGAAGCGCTCCCTCACGCCGTGGCCCGGCATCGTCGTCCTGGGCGGCAGCCTGGCGGTCTTCTTTCTGATGGACGGGATCTGGTGGAAGGGCCCCGCGGGGTGGACGGCCCAGTGGACCTCCATGGCCTTGTGGACCCGGTACCTGCTGCTCTTCTGGTGGCCGCTCGTGGTGGGCATGGGAGCGGTGGCCGGGCTGCGCGAATCCCGTTCGCGGATGACCGAACTGCTGTCGACCACCCCGCTGCCGGCGTGGCGCCGTGCGGCGCTGCCGGCCGGTGCGACGGCGCTCACGCTGGCGTCGGGCTTCGGCCTCTTCGTCCTGGTGGGCGGAGTCCAGGTGGCCCTCGGCACCACCGCCTACATGCCCCTCGGCTGGCTGCCGATCTCGCTGGTGGCGGCGCTGGCCCTCGTCGCGGGGGCCGTGTTCGGGATGGGCGTCGCGCGGGCCGTGCCCTCCGTGCTCACCCCGCCGGCGCTGTCGGTGTTCCTCTTGCTGACGGCCCTCTACCTGAGGCAGGACAATGCCGGGGCACTGCCGTCGAGCCTCGCGCCGAACCGGCTCGCCCAGCTGTCCCCGGCGACTGCGGAGCCGCGGGAGATGCTGCTGACGCTGTCCGGCTCCGTGCACCTCGGTCAGATGCTCTGGCTGCTGGGCCTGCTCGCCACCGGATTCGCCCTGCTGTCGGCCGCGAGCAGCCGGGCCCGGCTGCTCGCGGCCGACAGCAGGGCGAATCCGGTGGCGAGCAGGCCCAGCAGCCAGAGCATCTGACCGAGGTGCACGGAGCCGGACAGCGTCAGCAGCATCTCCCGCGGCTCCGCAGTCGCCGGGGACAGCTGGGCGAGCCGGTTCGGCGCGAGGCTCGACGGCAGTGCCCCGGCATTGTCCTGCCTCAGGTAGAGGGCCGTCAGCAAGAGGAACACCGACAGCGCCGGCGGGGTGAGCACGGAGGGCACGGCCCGCGCGACGCCCATCCCGAACACGGCCCCCGCGACGAGGGCCAGCGCCGCCACCAGCGAGATCGGCAGCCAGCCGAGGGGCATGTAGGCGGTGGTGCCGAGGGCCACCTGGACTCCGCCCACCAGGACGAAGAGGCCGAAGCCCGACGCCAGCGTGAGCGCCGTCGCACCGGCCGGCAGCGCCGCACGGCGCCACGCCGGCAGCGGGGTGGTCGACAGCAGTTCGGTCATCCGCGAACGGGATTCGCGCAGCCCGGCCACCGCTCCCATGCCCACCACGAGCGGCCACCAGAAGAGCAGCAGGTACCGGGTCCACAAGGCCATGGAGGTCCACTGGGCCGTCCACCCCGCGGGGCCCTTCCACCAGATCCCGTCCATCAGAAAGAAGACCGCCAGGCTGCCGCCCAGGACGACGATGCCGGGCCACGGCGTGAGGGAGCGCTTCAGCTCGGTACGCAGGACGCGTCCGTTCACCAGGTGCCTCCCGGCCGCTCGGAGCCCTCGAGCAGCGCCGAATAGCCGCGCTCCAAGGGACTGTCGCCCGGGTGGTCGGGGCCGCCCGCCGCGGCCAGGTCGCCCGGCGTGCCCTGGAAGACGAGACGGCCGTCGGCGAAGAGCACCACGTCGGAGCAGGCGGCCGCGACGTCCTCGACCAAGTGCGTGGAGACGACCACGCAGGTGTCGCGGCCCAGTTCCTGGAGCAACTCGCGGAAACGCAGTCGCTGCGCCGGGTCCAGTCCGGCGGTCGGCTCGTCCAGCAGCAGCACCGCGGGATCGTTGACGATGGCCTGGGCGATGCCGGCCCGCCGAACCATGCCGCCGGACAGGGTCTTCATCCGATGGTCGGCACGGTCCGCCAGGCCCACCCGCTCCACGGCCCGCTGGACGGCCCCGGGGACCTCCGCCTTCGGAACCTCCTTCAACCAGGCCATGTACTCGACGAACTCACGCACCGTGAAGCGCTTGTAGTAGCCGAACTCCTGCGGCAGGTAGCCGATCCGGCGACGCAGGGCCCGGTGGTCGCCCAGCGGGCCCACGCAGGTGCCGAGCATCTCCAATTCGCCCTCGGTGGGGCGCAGCACGGTGGCCAGCGTCCGGATCAGGGTGGTCTTTCCCGCTCCGTTGGGTCCCAGGAGGCCGTGGGCGCCGATGCCCAGGGAGAGGTCGAGCCCGTCGACGGCCATCTTCTTGCGTCCGACGCGAACTCTCAGGCCACTGGCCCGGATCTCCCAGGCGTGGGTTCTGGGCGCGGTGTCGGCCGCGCTCGTCACGGGTGTCATGGGGTGGTCCCTTTCGAGGGTCGACGATGGTTTCACAGCGTTGAGTAGGCGTTTCTGCGGGCGATCACGGCGCCGATGCCGAGCGCGAGGAGTAGCCCCCACAGGGGCAGTTGATTCCGCTGCAGGGCGAGTTGCAGGACGGAGGGGACGCGGCCGGTGACCCACGTGGGTGCCACGACGACGCCCCACGCGGCCACCAGCCCGGTGGCGGCGCGGGTCACGCCGACCACGCTGCCCAGCGCCAGCGCGGTGGAGGTGAAGGCCAGGGAGGGCAGCAGCCACTGCGCGGCCGTCATGGTTCCGGTCAGCCATCCCCACACCAGGAGCCCGGGCAGGACCACCACGAGGACTGCCGTGGTGCGTCGCAGGAGCAGGGGCAGGCCTGCTCGGGCGGTCGAGGCCGTCAGTTCGTGCGCCGGGTCCAGGCCGCGCGACCACGATGCGGCGACACCGCACAGCGGCAGCACGGGGGCGATCAGCGACATCGTCGAGGAGCCGCCGAAGACCTCCGCCGGCACGACCGCGCCCAGCAGCAGCGCCGTCAGGGTGACGACGGCGGTCATGGCCAGCCACGGGGCCATGACCGGCGTCATCCAGGCCGACACCCACCTCGGGCGCCGTCGCCGCGAGGGCCCCCTGACGGCCGCGTCCAGCTGCGGCTCCAGACCGGCCCGGACGGTGTCGAGGAGCCCGGCGATGCCGGGCGCCTCGGTGGCCACGGAGTCCGCCAGGCGACTGCGGCACGGCGCGCACGTCTCCAGATGGGCCTCCAACGCCCATACCGTGTCCGCCGCCATCACCGCGTCACCACGTGCGTAGTCGTCGAGCAACCGCATCGACGCGTGTTCCCTGCTCATGCCAGCGCCTCCCGCATCGCGATCCGGGCCCGGCGGGCGCGGGTCTTGACCGTGCCTTCGGGCAGTCTGAGCAGAACCGCGGTCTCCCGCACCGAAAGCCCGTCGAGCACCATGGCCTGCAGTACCTCGCGGAGTTCCGGCGCCAGTCGCCGCAGGGCGTCGCCGACCTCGCCGCCGACGGTCGCGGCCAGTGCCTTGTCCTCCGCCGCGGGTACCACCGCCCGCTCGGCGACGGCGACCGGCGGCTCGGCATGGTGGGCACGGCGCCGGAACGCATCGACCAGGCGGCGCGCCGCGATCGTCCACAACCACCCGACGGCCGTCCCGCCGACCGCGCTCCCGGCGAACGCGCCGGCCGCGCGCCACACCGCCAGATAGGTCTCCTGCATGACCTCGGCGACGATCTGCTCGTCCGCACAGCGGCGGCGCAACCGCACCGCCAGCCACGGCGACGTGCGCCGGTACAGCTCGTCGAACGCCCTGCGGTCACCTCTGGCCACCAGCCGGACGAGGCGCTCCTCGTCCAGCTCGTCCAGTGCTCTCCCTCGTGATCTCACACCAGCCAGACGACAGATACCGCGCACAGGTTCTGCGCCTACCGTGACCTGCATCACAGTCTCACGCACGAAGGATCCCGATCCCCGGGAAGCCCGGTCGCCGGTTCCATCCGGCGCCTGGTGAAACGCACCGCCTCGCGGTGCTTCACCCTCCTCGGTGCAGCCCTGACCGAGCAGGCCGGCTGACCCGCAATCACCATCGATGCCGATGGTCCAGCCCGCCAACTGAAGCACCCACTCGCCTACGAAGCGCTCAGTCCAATTTCCGGATCTGTCGCCCATCCACGGCCCCAGCCGAAGCGCGACGTCTGCCCCGGCCTCTAGGCTGCCCAGGTGCGACACCTAGCCGAGTCCGTCGCTGTCGGTGCCCTGACCCGCGGTCGATCGGTCGAACAGTTCCTCGGCCCCGTCGGTGATGCCCATGCTCCCGGGGTCCGCTGGGTCGAGGTTGTCCCGACCGGCTCTCAGAGGGCGTTGAGTGAGGCTATGTCCGTTTCGTCGTTGTGACGGTGTGTGGGCAGGTCACGCGGTCAGTCGGCTGTTCTGGGTGTGGGGATTGCGAACAGTCCGGGCTCGGTCTCGACGACGAGGCCGGCGCTGGTCAGACGCTTGAGCCGCTTGTTGCGCATGCCGGAGATGTGCGTGGGCTCGGTGCCGGTGGCCAGGGTGCGGCACAGGTCGGGGCAGCGTTGCGGGGCTGCGGCGTCGATGAGCGCGGTGAGGATCTGCTGGTAGATCGGGTTGTCGGGCAGGCCCGGCATCCGGTCGCCGGTGGGCTCGTCGTCGCCGAGGGACAGGATGACCTTGCGGACGATTGCCAGGTCGGCGCGTTCCGCGTCGAGTTCGGCTCACATTCCCCCCAACAGTGTGGCAAGCTGACTCACTCCACGTCGGCCAACCACTGGTCGATGAGCACTTTGCCGATCGAGTCGACCCGGTAGGGCCCGCCGACAGCGGAGTCCGTAATTCGCGACCGAAGTTCGGCCGCCGTGAACCAACGTGCCTCCACCACCTCCACGTTGTCCACGTCGATCCGGTCGGAAACGGCCTCGGCGCGGAACCCGATCATCATCCCGGATGGGAACGGCCACGACTGGGATCCCTGATAGGTGATCGTCCCCACCTCGACACCGGCCTCTTCGGCGACCTCGCGGCGCACCGCGTCCTCGAGGCTCTCCCCGATCTCGACGAACCCAGCCAGCGTGCTGAAGCGGTCCGGATCGGATCCCGCGTGCCGGCCGAGCAGGCAGCGCCGAGGCGTGCCGGGTAGTTCGACCAGCACAATCACGGCCGGTTCGATCCGCGGGAAGAGCAGCTTCCCGCAGTCCTGACAGGTCCGCAGGTGGCCACCGTTGCTGGGGACGGCCGGACCGCCGCACGCGCCGCAGAACCGCTGATTCCGGTTCCAGTGCAGGATTCCACGGGCATACGCGAGCAGGCCCGCCTCGTCCGGCGTGATGGTGGGAACCATGGCTCGCACCTCCAGCACCGTGTCCGCGGTGGCCAGTTCGACGGCGTTGGACCGGTCGACGCGGGACACGTCGGCCGCGAACACCGCGGCCTCTCCGTCCAGGCCGAGAAACACCTGGTCGTCGGCGGCGTCGAGGATGCCCCGCGCCTCGGCCAGCGGCAGCCGGATGGGCCTGTCGTCGCGGACCAGACAGTGGTCCCGCCACAGGGGAATCACCTGGGTACTGGGGCTCGTCAACAGCCCGGCGACCCACTCCGAGTCGGTACGCCGGCCGCCAACCCGGTCAAGCCCCAAGCCGCTGTAATACAAGGTTCCCCCTAGCCCGTCCTGTCCTGCGCAGATTCCACGATAGTGGGCGTCCACCAACTGGGGTATCGAGCTCGGTCTCGACGACGAGGCCGGCGCTGGTCAGAGGCTTGAGCTTGTTGCGCATGCCGGAGATGTGCGTGGGCTCGGTGCCGGTGGCCAGGGGGCGGCACAGGTCGCGGCAGCATTGCGGGGCTGCGGCGTCGATGAGCGCGGTGAGGATCTGCTGGTAGATCGGGTTGTCGGGCAGGCCCGGCATCCGGTCGCCGGTGGGCTCGTCGTCGCCGAGGGACAGGATGACCTTGCGGACGATTGCCAGGTCGGCGCGTTCCGCGTCGAGTTCGGCCAGGCGGGCGGTGAGCTGGCTGACCTCGGCGGACAGCTGCTCGGTGATGTCGCCGATCGCCTGTTCCCGGTCGGCGATCCTCTCCAGTGCGGTGCGTGACATCGGCGGGTCCTCCTACGCTCCGCGCCAGGTCGGCGTCGACTCCTTGGTCAGCCTGCGGGACAAGTTCGCCGATATCGCCCAGTACACGCGGGACTCGGCGTTGGCCGGCAGTGCCTCGTAGTCGCGGACCAGGCGACGGTGCAACATAAGGATGCCGTTGACCTGCTCGGATACCCAGCGTTTAGCCTGCGGGACGAACCCGACGTCGTCGGGGCTGCGTTTGACGATCTCCACCTTGATGCCCAGGTCGGCGCCGTGATCGACCACGCTGGACTTGAAGCCCTGGTCGACCAGGGCGGGTCTGCACGGTCCCGGCCTGCGCGACCTTGTCCGCGCTGTGGGCACCTGCCGTAGATGACCCCTCCCAGTTCTACCTGTCGGCTCGACCGACGGATGCGCCGTTCGGCTGTGCTGCCGCGGCTGGACGGCGGGACCCGTTACGGCCATGGAGATGCGGACCGTCGTCCAGCCTCACTCAGCGGGACTCAGCGCCAACAGCCACGTTCAGGAGCGTCTTGGCGGCCAGTCGGGCATCGGTGAACGCTTCCGTGTCGTTGCAGGAGGCTGCCAGCGCGTTGGCACCCTCGAAGATCACGGCGAGTTGCCTGCCGAGGCTCTCCGGGTCGGCTGCACCGGCCTCGGCGGCCGTGGCCACCAGGCGATCGCGGAAGGCTTGCTTGTGTCGCTGCGCGAGACGGGCGATGTCCGGGAGCTCTCCGGCGCCCTCGACGGCGGCGTTGTGGAAGGGGCAGCCGCGAAATGGCGCTGACGAGTCGCTCTCCACGGGGTCGAAGATCGCCAACAGCCGCTGAATTGGGGTCAGGTCGCCGCGTTCCAGGGCTGCTTCAGCAGGGAGCGGGTTCGTTGACTCGAACCGGCGCAGATACTCCTCCACCAGTGCGTTCTTGGTTGCGAAGTGCACGTAGAAGGTCCGCGTCGAGACGTGCGCGGCCTCCGTGAGCGCCGCCACACCGGTGGCGTGGATACCGCGTGTGTAGAAGAGCTCCTGTGCGGCCAGCAGGATGCGCTCGCGCGCTCCGCGCCCGCCGCGGGGCGCCCTGCTGATCGGTGTCGATGTCGCCATGCCCAAAAGTATAGCGATCACTTTACATGGGCCACGAGGCGGCGTAGCTTCGACTCTAGGTACAGCGACCGCTTTACCTAGGTGGGCCCGAGAGGACCATGATCATGAACTCGACCGAACTCGCCTACGACGTGTTCATCAACAACCCGCCGCAGCAGGACAACGGAACGCTTCCGAACGGAGAGGCCAGGCTGTTCCCTCCACTGGCCAGCACCCTGATCCATGGCGCCGAGGACGCCGTGCTCGTCGACCCGGGCTTCACGGCCGACCAGGCGCGCGCGCTGGGCGACTGGGTCGCCGGCAAGAACCGGAACCTGACGGACATCTTCATCACGCACGGCCACGGCGACCACTGGTTCAACGCCGACCTGCTCGCTGAGCGGTTCGGCGCGCGCGTCGTGGCGACCGAGGGAACGATCGGCCAGATGCATGCCAACGTCGCCGCGCGGCCGTTCGTCTGGGACAAGGTCTACCCAGGCATCCCGGAGTCCCCGGTGACCGCGGTGACAGTGCCGGACAACCGGTTCACCCTCGAAGGCAAAGACCTCGTCATCGTCGAGGCCGGGTACACCGACACCGACGCGAGCAGCGTCCTGCACGTCCCCGACCTCGGACTGGTCATCGGCGGCGATGTCATCTACAACGGCGCCCACCTCTACCTCAGCGAGACCTCGCTGGCGGGCCTGGACGCCTGGCGCCAGGCGATCGACCGGGTCGCAGCGCTGGACGCCCGCTCCATCGTGGCCGGCCACCAGAACGCCACCCTCGACGACGACGCCGCACGCACCATCGCCGAGACGCGTGAGTACCTCGACGTCGCCGAGGAACTGTTCCGCACCGAGAAGACCGCCGTCGACTACTTCAACGCAATGGTCGAGCGCTACCCGGACCGGCTGGGACGCACGGTCCTGTGGGCCACCGCCCAGGCCGTGTACGGCATCCGCGAGAACCCCGGCGAAGACCCTGTCCAGTTCATCGCCGGCGGCTGGCTCTGACCCATCGACCCAGCCAATCGCGCAGGTGCGGCGACCACCCACAGTCGCCCGTCGGGCAACGGCATTGAAGGCCGGCGAGCCCGGCCTCGGGCAGCGCCGCTCCCGTTGGCCAGCAGACCGACCCGGCCCACGGGACTCTCTTGTCACGATTCGGGCCGAGAAGCCCACGATCTTCCCGGGGACGTGCTGATGCCAGGTCAGGGCCCGGCGATGATCCAGGTCACGAATACCGAGGACATCTGCTCGTGGTACCGGTGGACAACGCTGATCCGGTTGCCGGTGTCGGCGGCCGGATCGGTTCGGGCGGTGTGGTCGCCGCCCCACTGCGGCGGCCACGGCGGCCCGGTCCTGCCGTTGTGTGGCCTGGTGGGCGTGGGCTGTTTGTCCGCAGGGGCTCGGGTGGGGGTGTCGGTAGCTTGTGATCGCGGGTCCGGGTCGCCTCCCTTGCCACGTCGCGGCAGGGCCTCGATCCCAGTCCGGCGTTCGGCGCCAGCTTCAGACCCCCCGACAGGTCTGTTGTCGGCTAAGGGCTGTCCCGGCAAGCTCCACGGCCGACCAGGCCGCACGGTGTCGGCGCCTTGGCGGCGCAGCACCGTCATCAGCTTGCTGAAGTCCCGCGGGCTCAGCCCGGTGAACGGGGATGTCCAGGACGGCTCCGACGCCGTGATCACACCAGCCACGGGCAAGATCGTCTCACCCGTGGCCAGCAGTTACGGGACAGCCCTTGGTTGATCAGGGCTGGCACTGGTCGATTAGCTTCGTGACGCCGACGTATACGGCGCCAAAGGAGTTGATGTCGACGGTCGAACCCGCCTTCCATTGGGTGTTCGACGCCCACAGCGGCGAGTTGCCGTTGTAGAGAACGAAGTTGCCGTCCGATTGATACGTCGCATTGGTGGCACCGGACCCCATGGTGTTCGTTGCCCAGCACGCACGGCGAACCAGATTGCCGGTGCTCAGGTCAATCTGCCGATGGTACTCAACAAGGTTCCCATCCGTCTGCAGGGTCAGCTCGAACGAAATATTGGAGTCGTAGTAGCTGATGATCGAGTCCCCGGGATTGAGGGACTGACCCTTGGGCAAGGCAGTCATGTCGGTCGCCGAGGCGGTCCCGGAGAGACCGACGACGGATGCCACCGCTGCGGCGCCTGCGATGAGTATCTTGGTCGCCTTGAGCATGGACTTCATAGCTCCCACCCCTGTCCGGTTCAGCTGCCACGAGTCTTGGTGGCCAGCAGGATCAAATTGATCGTAAGTACGTGCAGTGAAACGCACATAAAATGTGAAACGCCACGACGAGGTCCGATGGCTTTTGAGTGGCGAGATGGCCTGCCGGCTGAGCCGATGTCGACAGTCGACGCGGGATGGTGCCGGGCGGCCGACACTCGCAGCTGCCGATAGCCGCCGACCGGGATGGAGGTCGCTGACTGGCGTCAGCTCGCTCTCCTTGGCCCGGGCCAGGCGCTCACAGTCAAGCCGGAACGTTGCTGCCGTCTTGCAGCTTGAGAGACGGCACCAACTCGTGAGTCAGCTCCGGAGATTGGTCAGCACCGGCAGAAGACTCGCGTGTAGCCGACGTACAGGGAGCCCTGCGTGCTGATGTCGACGGTCGAACCCCCTCCGTGCACGGTGTTCGACGCCCACGGCGCCCAACTGCCGGCGTAGACAACGAAATTGCCGTCTTGCTGATACGTTGCGTGGTCGGCGCCCGTCCCGTTTGTGCCAGTTGCCCAGATCGGCGTACGGCTCTGCTGGCCTGCTGACGGGTCGCCACTCCAGAGGTACTCTACGAGGTTGCCGTCCGCCTGCATGATCAGCTCGTACCGATTGAAATCGCCGATGGGAGTTATGATCGAGTCCCCAACATTGAGAGTTTCGCCTTGGTGCAAGGCCCACGGGTCGCTATTCGCGGAAGCAGTTCCGGACATACCGATGACGGTTGCCACCGCTACCGCACCCGCGATGAGCATCTTGGTCGCCTTGCGTGTGTACTTCATGATCCAACCCGTCTGGTTCAGCTGCCACGCATGCTGGTGGACAGCGTGAGCAATGTAGCCGATATGCCGCGCGCAGTTCCGGCGGCCCGAACAGTAGTGTCGCGTGGGGCTGTTCGGGTGTCATTGGCGTGGACTGCAAGGTCCTTGACACCATGTGCACAGCGGATCGAGGGGGATTAAATGGACGGAAGCGAGCTGAGTACGACGGACGTGCCGAAGGGGGAGAGGTTCGCCTGGTGGTACGAATTGGTGGCACGCGATCTGGCGCCGGCGCACCACGTCACCGAGCACCGTGGAGACTTCCGCGCGTCGGCTGCCGCGTGGAGGCTCGGGTCGGTAGGTGCGTCGGCGTTCTCCTGCCCGCCGTTGCGCTCTGTGCGTACTCCCGAGCTGATTCGACGTTCGGATCCCGAGCTCTGGGAGTTGGGGTACGTGGTCAGTGGGACCATGAGCATGGAACAGGACCGCAGTTGGACCCAGGTCAGGACTGGTGACCTGCTCTTGTACGACACGTCCCGGCCGTTCACGTCCCACGTCCTGACCGACAACAGCCGTGTCACTATCCTCCACCTGCCGAAGGCCGCGGTGCCGCTGCCGGCGCAGGCGTTACGGGGCCTGCTGTCCCGCAGACTTCCCGCGCACGGGACCGGAGGCCTGCTCGCCGGACTCCTCCGGCAGCTGACAGAGACCCGATGGAGCGCGCTGGAGGCCGAGCACCTCGGTTCGGCCGCGGTCCAGTTGGCCTGTGCGTTCCTCGGCGGCATGGCCGACCGGGAGGGACTGCTGCCCCCGGAGACCCGGCAGAGCGTGCTTCTGCACGAGGTGAAAGCCTTCATCCGCGATCACCTGACAGAACCCCAGCTGTCGCCCCAGACGATCGCGGACGCGCACTGCATCTCGGTGCGCCACCTGCACTACCTGTTCGGCACGGAGGAACGGACCGTGAGTACCTTCATCCGGAGACTACGGCTGGACCGGTGCCGAGCCGACCTGGTGCGGCCTGGCCTCGCGAAGCACCCCGTGGGGACGATCGGCACCCGGTGGGGCTTCGCGGACGCGACGACCTTCAGCCGCGCGTTCAGGACGGCCTACGGACTTCCCCCGGGGGAGTACCGCCGGCTGGCGGGGATGCGTCGAAGCCCGGGCGAAAACACCCAGGGAACTGTCTGAACGGATAGATCATCAGCCGGGGTCTATCAGAGCGTGGTGGTGAACCGGTCTGTAGCTCGATGACCAGCAGCTTTCGGGTAGTGGCGGTGTCGGGGTAGTCGGCTGCGGGCAGCCGGCGGGGAGTTCTCCCGTCTCCTGCGACGTGCCGCGATCGCCGCCATCCTCGACGAGAGCGAGAAGATCACCCGCGCCACCCTGGACGCCATCGCCCTGGACCACCTCGCCGAAGAGCACTACCGGCCCCGCACCCCCAGCCGCCGGACCCCACGCGCCAGCCGACCCGCCCGCCAGACCACATGACGGCCCGTCTGACGACCACCGTCACCGCCATCGGGCCGCCCCGGGGGCCGTGCGGCGGGCCCTGGGCACCGACAGCCGGGGCACTACGGGTGCGACCGCTGCCCCACGAGACCACCGCCCCCTACCTACACCGCCTCGCCCACGCCTACCAGGCCACCACCACCGACCTCCTGGACGCCCTCGGCATCACCACCACCCGCCCCCGCAGCGGAGCCAGCAACGCCGGTACCGTCGAGATCCGCCTCAACACCGCCGCGCTGCAGCGCCTCGCCGCCCTCGCCCACCGACCCCGCCCGGGCCCTGCCGAGTCTGACCTGCCACCCCCACCCGGGCACCACTCCCCCACCATCAGGCCGGTGGCCGGCCAGGCGCCGGCACCCGACGCGGCCGCCACCGCCACCTGGCAGTCGCTGCAGCCGGGGCATCGGGCCGGGAGCACGCCGCCGATGGCCCGGCCTCCCTCGCCCCGCCAGGCCACCCGCTGGATCATGGGCCCCCCGACCGTCTGCGCGAGGACGACCAGCGGCAGCTCAAGGCAAACGGCTCCTCCTGATCGCCGCCAGCCGCCGGCCACGGACCGGGCTGAAGAACCCTTGATCGGTTCAGGAGTGCCTGCCCGGTGAGGTCTGCCCTTCTCTGCCTCGGAGCCGGCGGTCCAGGAACTCGATCAGTCCAGTTTCCGAACGCAGCAACCGCTCGTGTTGCTCAGGAGGAAGGGATGCGAGGGCATCGACCAGAACCCGCTTCCGCGGGATGTGAACCATGTTTCCCGAGTAGATCCTGCAAGTTGAGCACCAGGCGAACCCGATGCAGCGCTCGAACATGGAGGACTCGGGCGGATAGAAGCGGTACTGGTACGACCGGACGGGCGTCCCGCATGCGGCGCAGATCCGGCGTTCACCGTCCAGAACGGACCAGCCGCTCCCGACCTTGCGCCAGTGCTGCCGCCCGGCCGGTGCTCTTCAAGTCGTCATGTCCAGCATTCTGTCCGACCGAGCCCGCACCGCACAGCCATCCGTGCAAGTCTCGGCCAACGAGCACAGACCGTGATGGCCCGTTGACCGACTTCACGGAATCCGTGCCCGAACCACTTCACCTCGCTTCGAAGCCGGCCCCATCGGCGTGGTCGGTGCCCACGCGGTGCCGCGCTGTGGCAGCGGTTGGCTCCCGAAGGGGCGGCGCAGCGGAACGGCACCTACGCGGTTGGTCCGGGCAACAGCGAGGGCGGCGGCATGCCGGGCGAGCTGCTCACGAACGTGGGCAGGGTCGGCGGCCCCCTGGAGACAGCTGTCCTCGGCGGCAGTGGGCCGGGCTCCTGCGGGGTCCTCGCGGGCGGCCGCGGTTTCGTCGAACTCGGCCTGACGGACCTGGGCCTGCTCGCGCATCTGCTGGCGGAGCCGCTGCTAGCCGCCGTGGTCGGCGAGTGGGGGCCGGACCGGCTGCGCGGCGGGCTGGTCATCGTGTCGAGCGGGCCGGTCGTCGGAATCCTGATCGTGCTGCACCACGGGGCAGGCATGACCGCACCACGGGGCAGGTTTGACGTGGACATCGAGGGCCGTCACGGTGCCGGGTCGCAGCTGTTCGAGGGCCTGCCACCTCAACGCAGCCAGCTCCGCCGTGCCCGCCACCTTCTCGAGGCCCAGTGCCGTTGCCCGCACCGTGTCGGCCGCCACCGCCGCGAGTTCCCGCTCCGAGAGCACCTCGGCGTCCAACCAGCTGTGGGGCTGGTCAGTGGAAGGCTGCGGCGCAGGAGCAGAGGAGGGCGTGCTCTAGTATTTCGTACATGCGTTCGACTGACCTGATGTCAGCCCGCCGAGTGAATCCGGCACCCGGCCGGTGCCCGCTCGGGGCTGGCCCCGGTTGAGCAGGAGGTGATCCCGACCATGTCCCCGACCACCGATCCGCGCCGGG
>NZ_BAAALF010000124.1:0-442 GCF_039528135.1 Kitasatospora nipponensis
GGACGCGTGGGCGGCGATCTGCTCGGGCACGGTGGCGGTGGGCAGGTCGGCGGCGCTCGGCGGGGTGCTGGGGGAGTCGGTCAGGGTCGGGTCGGGCGCGCCGGTGGGCACCGTGGGCAGCGCGACGCGGTGGGTGTCGGGGGCCGGCGCGAGGGCGAAGGCCAGTCCCACCCCGAGCACCACCACCCCCGCGCCCGCTCCGATGATCAGTCCGCTGCGCCGGCGCCGTCCCGAGCGCCGGGAGGGGGCCCGGCCGCCGGGGCGCGGGCCGTCGGGCGTCTCGGGTCCGCTGCCGATCGGGAAGAGGCCCAGCTCGCGCGGCGCCGGCCCGGACGGGCTGCGCAGCGGCTCGGCGGGCGGGGGCGGCGGCAGCAGCGGCGCCGCGGGCGGGTGGGCGGGGCCGGCCGGGACCGGCGGGAGCAGCGCGGTGCCCAAGGCGTGC
>NZ_BAAALF010000124.1:452-25055 GCF_039528135.1 Kitasatospora nipponensis
ATCACGTCCGCTCGCTGAGGGCGGTGGGCGGCGCCGGCGGCGGGCGCCGGCAGCAGCGGGGTGCCGAAGGCGTCCTCGACCGCGGAGCCGGTCCGCACGTAGGGGCGCACCAGCGGCGGGCCCTCGAGGTGCGGCAGGATCGCGGTCTCGGTGACGTCCGGGTGGCCGCAGGCACACCCGGTGGCGGTCCGTTCGATGCCGCATGCGGGGCAGCGCTCTCCCGGCATGGACCGGTCCTCCTGGATGTGTCGACGGCATCGAACGGGCCCGATTATGCAGGACGGGGACCCGCCCCGACAGTGCCGGCCGGCTTACGAATGGCGCAGTCTGACACCGCATAAACGGACAAATCTGACACGATGTGGAGGCGAGTGTCGGATAGATCATCAGATAAGCCGATATGCCAGGACGTCAGCGAGGAGGACCCGCCATGGCGGAACCGGCGATCGAGGCCCGCCCGGAGGTCCCGCAGCAGCAGCCGGTCCACAACCTCTGGGTGCCGATCAGCGCGCTGCTGCTGGCGCTGCTGCTCGCCGCGCTCGACCAGACCATCGTCTCCACCGCGCTGCCCACCATCGTCAGCGACCTGGGCGGCCTGGAGCACCTGTCCTGGGTGGTCACCGCCTACCTGCTGGCCGCCACGGCCGCCACCCCGCTGTGGGGCAAGCTCGGCGACATGTACGGCCGCAAGCGCTTCTTCCAGGCCTCGATCGTGATCTTCCTGATCGGCTCGGCGCTCTGCGGCATCGCCCAGAACATGGGCCAGCTGATCGGCTTCCGGGCGTTGCAGGGCCTGGGCGGCGGCGGGCTGATCGTGCTCACCCAGGCGATCGTCGGCGACCTGGTGCCGCCGCGCGACCGCGGCAAGTACCAGGGCCTGTTCGGGGCGGTCTTCGGCGCCACCAGCGTGCTGGGCCCGCTGCTCGGCGGCCTCTTCGTCGACCACCTCTCCTGGCGCTGGGTCTTCTACATCAACCTGCCGATCGGCGTGGTGGCGCTGATCGTCATCGCGGCCGTCCTGCACAGCGTCGAGGTCACCCGCCAGCACCGGATCGACTACCCCGGGATCGTGCTGATCGCCGCGGTGGCCACCTGCTTCGTGCTGATGACCTCGCTGGGCGGGGTGACCTACCCCTGGGACTCCTGGGAGATCATCGGCCTGGGCGTGCTCGGCGTGGTGCTGCTGGGCTTCTTCGTCGAGGTCGAACGCCGCGCCGAGGAGGCCGTGCTGCCGCCGCGGCTCTTCGCCTCGCGCACCTTCAGCCTGATCGCGGTGATCTCCTTCGTGGTCGGCTTCGCGATGTTCGGCGCGCTCACCTACCTGCCGACCTTCCTGCAGGTGGTGCAGGGGGTGACGCCCACCATGTCGGGCGTGCACATGCTGCCGATGGTGCTCGGCATGCTGGTCACCTCGATCGGCTCGGGCCAGATCGTGGCCCGCACCGGCCACTACCGGGTCTTCCCGATCACCGGCACCGCGGTGGTGACGGTGGGTCTGCTGCTGCTCTCGCGGCTCACCGAGACCACCTCGACCACCGTGATGAGCCTGTACTTCCTGGTCTTCGGCCTGGGCCTGGGCCTGGTGCTGCAGGTCCTGGTGCTGATCGTGCAGAACTCGGTGGGCTACCAGGACCTGGGCGTGGCCACCGCGGCCGCCACCTTCTTCCGCTCGATCGGCGCCTCCTTCGGCGTCTCGATCTTCGGCACCATCTTCACCAGCGGCCTCAACGACAAGCTGGCCGACGCCCTGCGCGGCGTGCCGCTGCCGCCCGGCTTCACCGCCGGCTCGGTCACCTCCGACCCGCGGGTCATCCACGACCTGCCGCCGGTGGTCGCCCAGCACGTGCTGCACGCCTACGCCACCTCGATCGCCGACGTCTTCCTCTACGCGGCGCCGGTGGCGGCGGTGGCCTTCGTGCTCGCGCTCTTCGTGCGCGAGCAGCCGCTGCGGGCCTCGGTGACCGCCCCCGACCTCAGCGAGTCGATCGGCATGAACCCCGTCGAGCGCTCCTCGGTGGACGAGATCGCCCGCGCGCTGACCGTCCTGAACAGCCGCGAGGCGCGCCGCGACCTGTACCGGCGGATCACCGCCGAGGCAGGCCTGGACCTCCAGCCGGCCTCCAGCTGGCTGCTGCTCCAGATGCACCATCAGGGCTCGGTGGAGCCGGCCGAACTGGCGGAGCGCAAGGTCATCCCGCCCGCGGTGCTGGAGGCCGCGGCCCACGAGGTCGAGAGCCGGGGGCTGGCGCTGCGAAACGGGCTGCCGCTGCGGCTGACCGAGTCGGGCGAGGCGACGGCGATCCGGCTGGTGGCGGCCCGCCGCTCGGAGCTCTCCCACCTGCTCGGCGACTGGGACGAGAAGCAGTTCACCGACCTCGCCGACCTGCTCACCCGGCTCGCCGACAGCCTCTGCGGCGACCAGCACGACCGGCCCGACCGGCCCGACCGCACCCCCGGCGAGCGCGTGCCGCAGGGCGACAGGCCCTGAGGCCCGTCCGCTCAGCCAGTGCGCGGCGCGGGCGCGGGCCGGGCGGCCTCGGTGCCGGCGCTCAGCACCTCGACGGAGAGCACAGTGCGGGTGAGGTCGGCCACCGTCAGGCGCACCCGGCTGCCGGGCGCGGCGGCCGCGGCCAGCGAGCGCGGCACGGCCCAGGCGGTGGTGCGGTCCGTGGCGCCCTCGTCCAGCGCCAGCAGGCGCGGCGAGCGCTTGCCGATCCGCGACTCCAGGCGCAGCACCTCGCCGACGGCGGTCCGGGTGCGCCGTCCGTGGGTGGCGGCCAGCACCAGGTAGTGGCCGGCCAGCGCGGCGAAGGCGGCCAGCACCACCGCCTCGCCGGGCAGCGGCCCGCCCTGGTCCAGCGCCCGGCGCCACCAGCCCTCGGCGGGCGCCAGGTTGCCGGGCATCACGGCCAGGAAGCCGGCCAGCAGCCACCACCGGGTCATCCGGTTGGCCACCAGCACCCCCAGCAGGAGGGCCACCACCCAGCCCGCGCTGAGGATCAGCCCCGGGCGGCGCGCGGTGTCCGTCACGCCGGGCGCCGCCGCCCAGTCGGGCCGGCGCAGCAGGGCGAAGACCAGCAGGCCCACCGCGACGGTGGCCGCGGCCGCCGCCAGCTGCAGCAGCCTGCCGCGGTCGGCGCCGTAGCCCGGGCGCAGCCGCGGGTAGCGGATCCGCACCTCGCGCCAGGTGCCGCCGAAGTCCGACCAGACCCGGCGCCGGCTCCCGGCGTCGAAGCCCAGCAGCCGCACGGTGCGGTTGCTGACGCGCAGGGCCGCGCCGTACGCCGGGTAGCGGCCCCAGACGGCCACCGAGGCGGGCGGCAGCTGGGCGAACTCCTCGTGCCCCGCGAGCCAGGCCCGTACCCCGGCCCAGTGCCCGGCCCGCTCCAGACCGCGCGCGGTGGCCCGCTCGCTGGTCAGCAGCGCGATCAGGAGGAACAGCGGGAGGAAGGCGACCGTCCCCACGGTGCAGGCGGCCCGCACGTTGTGCCCGTCGGCGATCACGGCCGCCCCGAAGAGCACCGCGGGCACGAAGGCCGCGCCCGTCAGCGCACCGCGCAGGGTGGGGCCCAGGCGCGGCCGGGAGAGCCCCAGCCGCCGTGCCTCGGCGATCACCTCGCGCTGCAGCCCGCGGTTCCAGGCGGTGGCCTGCTCCTGGCCGCGGAAGGCGGAGCCGCCGACGGGCCCCCCGCCGCCGGCGGTCTTGCTCACCACCCGGGCGAGCACCCGCCGCGCGTAGGGCTGCGGCGGCATCGTCAGGGCGCCCAGGTGGATGGTGCTCTGCGCCGGGTCGGCCCCGGGCTGGCGCAGCTCGACCAGGCCGGCGGCGGCCAGGTCGAGCAGGGTGGCCGCGGCCGCCGAGGAGACCGAGCGCCAGTTGCCGGCGAGCAGGCTCACCACGGCCGGCGACTCCGGGTCGGGCCCGAGCTCCTGGGTGGCGGGGCCCGCGGTGACCGTGCCGTTGCGGGTGGCCAGGGCGGCGAGCAGGTAGCCGAGCAGCCAGAGCGCGGTGGCGCCGGCGCCGGCCAGCACGAGCTGGAGGGCGATGCTCATGCGAAGCGGACCTCGATGGGGTCCTGGACGGCCGCGTCGGCCTCGAAGTACTCGCGCCGCCCGTGCGCGCCCAGGCCCGCCACCACGTTGCCGGGGAAGGTCTCCTGCGCGGTGTTGTAGGACTGCACGGCGCTGTTGTAGAACTGCCGCGCGTAGGCGATCTTGTCCTCGGCGCTGGTCAACTCGCTCTGCAGCCGGGCGAACCGCTGGTCGGCCTTGAGGTTCGGGTAGGACTCGGCGAGCGCCAGCAGCTTGCCCAGGCTCTGGCTCAGCACGCCCTCGGCCTGGGCTCGGTCCGCGGTGGTCAGCGACTGCGTGGCGGCGTTGCCGCGCGCGAGGGTGACCGCGTCCAGGGTGTCGCGCTCGTGCTCGGCGTAGGCCTTGGTGGTCTCCACCAGGTTCGGTATCAGGTCGTGCCGCCGCTTGAGCTGCACGTCGATCTGCGCCCAGGACGCCTGGGTCTGGTTGCGCAGCCGGACCAGCCGGTTGATGGTGCTGACGATCCACCAGGCCAGTGCGGCCAGCAGGACCGCCCCCGCCGCGCCCACGATGACACCCATGATGCCGCCCCCGTACCCGTTCGCTTCGACTCTGTGACCGCACGACCGCATGGCTGTGCGACGTCGGGCCGCTTGGCCGACGGAGGCGATCCTAGACCGGCCGTCAAGAAGCGGAGTCTGA
Source organism: Kitasatospora nipponensis (assembly GCF_039528135.1). Taxonomy (NCBI): domain Bacteria; kingdom Bacillati; phylum Actinomycetota; class Actinomycetes; order Kitasatosporales; family Streptomycetaceae; genus Kitasatospora; species Kitasatospora nipponensis. Next base: position 5,187 of record NZ_BAAALF010000124.1, read on the forward strand.
ATTTCCGGTGCGGAGGTGGGCGCTGTCGGGCCGTGATGCGGGCGCGGCGCGGGCGGGATGTGCTCAGGCGGTGCCGAACTCCTGGGCGAAGCGCCGCAGATGGGTGCCGTACTCCGGGTGCGAGAGACCGGCGGCGAACTGCGCGGTGAGGTAGGCGAGCGGGTTGCCGGTGTCGTACCAGGTGCCGTCGATGACCTGCCCGTAGACGGCGCGGGTGGCGGCGTAGGTGTTGATCGCGTCGGTGAGGTAGATCTCGCCCCGGCGGTGCTCGTACCAGCGCTTGGTCTGCTCGCGCAGCTCGTCGATGATGCCCGGGGTGATGACGTACCCGCCGATCGCGGCGTAGCCGGACGGCGCCTCGTCCACGGTCGGCTTCTCGACCAGGCCGGTGATCCGCAGCGAGCCGCTGCCCAGGTCCTCCTTGACGATCGGCACGCCGTAGCGCGGCGCGTCGGCGGGCGCCATCGGCATCAGCGCCAGGACGGGGGAGTTGGTCGCCTGGTAGGCCGTCATCAGCTGCTGGGCGCGCGGGACGTCGGCGACGAAGACGTCGTCGGGCCAGAGCACGAGCATCGGCTCGTCGCCGAAGTTGCGGGCCGCGTTCAGCACCGGGGTGCCGTTGCCGTACGGGCCGTGCTGGTCGAGGTAGGTGATGTGGCCGCGCCGGGAGAGCTCCCCGACCTCCTGCACGGCGTCGGCGTAGGCCGCCTTGCCGTCGGCGCGCAGCTGGTCGACCAGCGCGGGGTTGGGCCGGAAGTGCTCCTGGATCAGGCTCTTGCCGCCGGAGACGACGATGGTGATGTCGGTGATGCCGGAGGCGACCAGCTCGCGGACCGTGTGCTCGATCACCGGCCGGTCGCCGACCGGCAGCATCTCCTTGGGCGTGGCCTTGGTCAGCGGCAGCAGGCGGGAGCCGAGACCGGCGGCGGGGATGACGGCTCGGCGGATGGTGGTGGCCACGAGGAGCTCTCCCGGGTGTCGGGGCGGAACGGGCGGTTCGGGCACGTGCGGTGGGCCCGGCCGACCGTACCAAGGGTGGGTGGATGATCACTTATGGTGAGAGGAACGCGAGATGACGCCAGGTGAGCCGGCGTGTGGACCGCCGCCCGTGCCGCCCGCTCCGCCCCCCGCTCCGCCGTGCGGACCGCTGTCGGGCCCGGTCGGCGGCCCGGCGCGCAGGTCGGTGGTGGGCGGGTCGTCGTCGCGGGCCTCGATGGCCCGCACCACGGCCGCCATGTCGGCGCCGGCCAGGCCCAGGCGCGAGGTCTCGCCGTAGAGTTCGCGGCAGACGTCGAGCAGCGGGGAGGCGATCGAGGCCGCCCGGGCGGCGTCGGTGATCAGCCGGGTGTTCTGCCACACGTCGGTGATCGAGGCCTGCACCGAGAAGTCCTCGGCGAGCAGCTTCGGCGCCTTCACCCGCATCACCGGACTCGCCATCGGCCCGGCGTCGAGCACCTCGGTCAGCCGCTCCAGGTCCAGGCCGTGCCGGCGGGCGAAGTGCACCGCCTCGGCCAGCCCGGTCACCACGCTGATCAGGAAGGTGTTGACCGAGAGCTTCATCAGCAGGCCGCCCGGCACCGGGCCGCACAGCACGCTCTGGCGGCACATCGGCGCCAGCAGCGGGCGGACCCGGTCCACGGCCGCCGGCTCGCCGGCCAGCATGGCGACCAGCTCGCCGGCCTCGGCGGGCGTGCGCGAGCCCGAGACCGGGGCCTCGACGTACCGGCCCCCCGCCGCCCGGTCCTCGGCGGGCAGCGCCGCCGAGTGGGCCGGCGCGGTGGTGCCCATCTGGACCACGATCCGCTCGCGGACGCGCTGCGCGAACCCGGGCCCGCCGCGGTCGAGGACGCCGTCCAGTGCCGTGTCGTCGAGCAGCATCAGGAGGACGACCTCGCACCGCGCGAAGACGGTCGCCGCATCCGGCGCGACCTCGGCGCCGCCCGCCGCCAGGGCGTCGGCCTTGGCCGGCGTGCGGTTCCAGACCAGCAGCGGGGTGCCGGCGCGGACCAGGTTGAGCGCCATCGGTCCGCCCATGACGCCCAGCCCGATGAAGCCGACGGTAGGTGTGCGCATGACGACAGTCTCGCACGGTGCCTGACCTGCCCAGGGACTGACGGATGGTCAGTTGGGCGGCGCGGTGAGCACACCGGCCGCCCGGGCGGCGAGGAGCCAGCGCGGGAACTCCCCGAGCAGCCGGTCGTAGAGCTCGCGGTCGCTCACGGCGCGCGGGTCGCGCCCGGCGGCCACGAACCCCGCGTTGTCCACCGGTCGCCGCTCGGGGGTGGGCAGTTCGTCCATCCGCCGCAGGAAGCCGAACTCGGGTCCGTCCGGCCGGCCGAAGCCGACGAACTGCCAGAAGATCGGCAACTCGGCGGCCAGGCAGAGCATGTCCTCGGCCGCCCGGCGCGAGCTGGGCCCGCCGTCGGTCTGGAAGACCACGAAGGCCGGGTCGCGGGCGCCCGAGAGCAGGTAGTGCCGGATCACCGCCTTCATCGCCAGGTGGTAGCTGGTCCGGCCCATGTGCCCGTAGGAGTCGTGCAGTTGGCGGATCCGGCCCCGGTAGTCGCGGATGTCCAGCTCGGCGACGCCGTCCACCTCGGTGGAGAAGAAGACCACCGGCACCACGCCGTCGTCGTCCAGGTGCGCGGCGAGCGCGAGCACCTGTTCGGCGAAGTGCTGCACGGTGCCGTCCCGGTAGAACGAGCGCATCGAGCCGGAGCGGTCGAGCACCAGGTAGACGGCGGCGCGCAGCCCCTGCAGCCCGGTCTTCTCCAGGCTGACCCGGGCCGTCTTGTACAGGTTGACCAGGGCCGGCGCGGCGGCGCCGAACTGCTCCAGGCCCAGCGCCGATCCGCGGTCACCCCTGGGGATAGCGCTCATCGAGTCCCCGTCCTCCTGTCTCGTGCCCGCCGAAGAGGGCGGTCAGGTCGTCGGCCACCGCGAGCAGGACCTCGCGCCCCTCGACGGCGGCCGCCCACCGCGGTGGCAGCGCCGCGAGCCCGTGCACCGCGCCCAGCAGGTTGCCGCAGACCGCGCCCGTCGAGTCGCTGTCCCCCGAGTGGTTGACCGAGAGCAGCAATGCCGGCCCGACGCCCACCCGTTCGGCCACCAGCGCGCAGTACACCGCGATCGCCAGGCACTCCTCGGCGATCCACCCCAGGCCCACCCGCTCGACGACCTCCGCGGCCGGCCGCTCCTCGCGCGCCAGCGTGCGGGCGCGGTGCAGCGCCCGCACGGTCTCCTCGCCGCCCGGCTGCGCCGCGGTCTGCTCGATGGTGCGGTCGAGCGCGGCGGTGAGCTCCTCGCCGGCCGTCACCCGGTCGACCAGTGCGGCGAAGGCTCCGGCGGCCAGGTAGCCGGTCGGATGGCCGTGGGTGAGCTGCGCGCACCGGGCGGCCAGGTCGAACGCCGTCCGCGGGCCGAGCGCGGCCAGCCCGAACGGCGCCGAGCGCATCACGGTGCCGCAGCCCTTGGAGTGGCCGTTGATCGGGCCGCTGGAGCCCGGCGGCGCGGGCGGGGTGTAGTGCGGGTGCTGTTCGAGGCCGGTCCAGCAGGCCCGGCCGGGGGCGCGCCGCGCGTACAGGAAGGGCTGGCGCAGCAGCCAGCCGTCGTAGGGCGCGGGGCGCGCGGTGACGTCGGGCGCGTCCTGCTGCTGGGTCAGGAACCAGCGCCGGTAGGCCGCGTGCAGGGCGCGGCCGACGCGCTCGGGGTCGAGGGGGACGGGGCGGGGGGTGGCGGGGGCGTCGGCGGGGTCGGTGGCGGGGTCGGGGGTGGAGGCGGACGCCAGGCCGGCGCGGATCAGGCCCTCGGCGGTGAAGAGCGTCATCTGGGTGTCGTCGGTGACGTCGCCGGCCCGGTCGTCGGTGACCTGCCGGTAGGAGCGGTTCTCCGGGCGCACCAGCCCGGTGACACCCTGCGGCCCGTACCGCTCGCGGATCTGCTGCAGCTGCTGGAACTCCACCGGCCAGCCCAGCGCGTCCCCGACCGCCCCGCCGAGCAGCGCGCCGCGCACGCGGTCCCGGTACGACGCCTGCCGGTTCGACTCCTCCTGGTACGGCACCTGACGTTCCACCCGTTCCTCCCCGGTCATGGCGGACATCCTGCCCGACCCGTCGGGGGGACGACGGCCGAATGCCCGCACCCGGTTGCGGCCGGCCGCGCTCAGCGGGTGCCGGCGGGGTGGTGGACCTGGATCAGGGCGTGGGTGCCGCCGGTGCGCCAGGGCGTGCCGGTGGCGTCCAGCGCGGCGACCACGGGCGCCTCCAGGCCCACCACCACCTCGGACTTCAGCGTGCGCAGGGCAGCCACCGGGGACGGGAAGTGGCCGACCGCCGCGGCGAACGCGGTGGTGGCCGGCCAGGGCCGGTCCCCGACCAGGCGGCGGTAGTTGAGGTCGCCCTTGAGGATCGTCAGCGCCGCGCCGGAGAGCTCCGTGCGCAGGTCGGCGGGCAGGTCGTGGAAGGGCAGCGGGGCGCAGAAGAAGGGGTGGGTGCGGAGGGTGAGCGCGCCGGTGGTCAGCGCCCGCCGCAGCCGGCGGCCGGTCAGCGCCGCCTGCGGGCCGGGCGCGGCGTACAGGCGCTCGACGGCGGCGAGGACGTCCGTGGTGGTGGCGTCGGAGACGTAGTAGGGGTGCGGCTTGACGTAGAGGACCGCCTCGGCCGCCAGGCCGCCGGCCAGCAGGTGGTCCAGCAGGACGAGGTCGGGGAGCAGTTCGCGACCGGCGTTGTCGGCGATCAGGCAGACCCGGGGACTGCTCGCGGCGGCGAGGGTGGACCAGAGCAGCGGACCGTGGTCCACCAGGAGTCCGGACGGCGGCGCGCCGGCGGTGCCCGTGCCGGCGGCGGGGGGCTGGAGCCGGAAGCTGAGATCGGCCCGGTTGCCCCAGAGCGCGGCGGCCAGCAGGGCCGCCGCCCGGCGCTCGTCCGGGAGCTCGGACAGGCCGTCGAGCGCGGCGAGTTCGCCGTCCACCTCCGGACCGGCCAGTTCGGCGTTCTTGAGCGGGGCGAACGGGTCGACCCCCTGCCAGGCGCCGGGCCGGAAGTAGCCGGTGGCCTCCAGCAGCCGGCGGTAGAAGTAGCTCTCGGCCCAGAGGAACGGCGCCTCGCCCCACGGCCGCCCGTACAGCTCCCGACCGCCCCAGGCCAGCCACTGCGCGTGGTCGGGGGCGTGCTCGCCCAGCGGCTCCAGGACGCCGGTGGTGCTCTCGACGAGCAGGTCCCGCACCGCCGCGCGCTGGGCCGGCCCGTACGGCACCACGTCGAGCAGCTGCGTGACGAGCGCGGGGTGGCGCCGGTGGAAGACGCTCCAGGGGAAGGAGTGCGGGAGGTCGCTGCGGAAGGCGGGCGGGTCGGTGGGCACGTCGCCGATGCTACGGGGGAGCCGGTGACCCGGCCGGCAGGCTCCCGGCTCCCACGGGCCTCCGTCAGTGGGTTTCGGCGGCCGCGAGGGCCTGCGCCTGCTGACGGGTCAGTCGCCAGACCTGCTCCTCGCCGGTCTCGGCCGGGGCGATCGGCTCGGCGGGGCGCACCAGGGCCCGGGTGAAGCCGAGCCGGGCCGGGACGGCGCCGCTGGCGTGGTTGGCCACGTCGTGGACGATCTCGACACACCCGATCCCGGGGAGCCGGAAGGCCTCCTCGACCAGGGCGCGCGCGGTCCGGGTGGCCAGGCCGCGCCCGGTGACGGCCGGGTGTAGCCAGTACCCGATCTCGAGGCCGTCGGCCGGGGAGTTGGTGCGCCGGGCCAGCCCGCAGGAGCCCACGATCGCCCCGTCGAGCACGATCGCGAAACTGAACTCCGCACCGCTCGCCCAGAGCTCGGCGCGACGGGCCAGGAAGCCCGCGGTGCCGGCCGGGCTGTGCTCGACGATCCAGGGCATCCACGGGCGCAGGTGCTCCAGCGACTCGTCGATGGCCCGGTGGAACTCCGGCAGGTCGGCGTCGCCCTGGTAGCAGCGCAGGGTCAGGCCGCCGTCGAGGGTGATCACGCGCGGGGGAGAGGTCATGCCAGCGAGGATCGGGCACGGCCGATCCGGTCGGCAACGGGATTTGTCGGGTGACGCCGGCGGGGCCGTTGGTGGATCATCGGGGGATGGCATCCGATCTGCGGCGGCTTGACCTGCGCGTGAGCGTCCCCGAGCTCGGGCAGCGCGAGGGCGCGGTGCAGCTGCGCCCGTTCGTCGACGGTGAGGACCTGCTGGCCCGCGGTTTCCCGGACGAGCCGGGGGTCGACCCGGGCCTGCTGCTCGTCGCCGGCGGTCCGCTGGAGGCCGGTCCGGTGGCCCGCACGGCGCGGCTGGCGGAGAGCGAGTGTACGCAGGCGTGCTGCGGCGCACTCGATGTGACGGTTCGGCAGGTCGGCGACGAGGTCGTCTGGAACGACTGGCGCAACACGGCCGACGACCGGATCACCCTGCCGGAACTGCGGTTCGCGGCCGCGCAGTACCACGCGGAACTGGCCCGGGCGGTCGCCGACCACGGCTGGGAGTGGCCGGCCCGGACGGTGGCGCGGCTGCTGGAGGAGCGGTTGCGGGCGGAGGGGGCGCGGGCGGAGGGGCTGCGCCGCGAGGACCGGTGGCCGGACCGGTGGGAGTGCGAGCTGCGCTGGGTGGCCGCCTGGCACTGGGAGCCGGAGCGGGTGCGGGTCGGTTTCCTCGACCGCCGCGGCTCGACCGCCGACGGCCTGCCACGGCACCGGATCCTGCTGGAGTTCCCGGTGACCGCCCAGGAGCCGGCCGACCGGGCGCGGGCGCTGGCCGAGCGCCTGCTCGCGGGCGACCCGCGCGAGCTGTCGTCGGCCGGGGGCTGAGCCCGGGCGCTCGGGGACGTGTCCCGGCGTCCCGCGTGGGGGCCCGGCTTCGTAGGGTGGGGGCGTGGCAGCGGCCGCCGGTCCGGTGGTCGGTGCGAGGCCGAACGTGAGAGGTGTCCCGATGGCTAGCGTGGTCAAGATCAACGTGCTGACCGTTCCCGCCGAGCAGCGCGAGGTGCTGGAGCAGCGCTTCGCCTCCCGCGCGGGCGCGGTGGAGGGCTCGGACGGCTTCGAGTGGTTCGAGCTGCTCCGCCCGCTGGAGGGGACCGACCAGTACCTGGTGTACACCCGCTGGGCCTCCGAGGAGGCGTTCCAGGCGTGGATGTCCGGCCCGATGCAGGCGGCCCACCGCCCGGCCGCCCCGGCGGGCGAGGGTGAGGGTGCGGCGCAGCGTCCGGCGGCCTCCGGCTCGACCCTGTGGTCCTTCGAGGTCGTCCAGTCGGCCGGCCCGAAGCAGGCCTGACCCGCCTCGCCCGGCCCGCCCCCGACGGCTGTCGGGGGCGGGTCCTAGGGTGGCCGTCGGCTGATCGACGGGAGGGGAACCGGTGGTGGAGGCAGAGGTCGACGTGATGGTGGCGGGGGAGGGCCTGCGGGTCTATCCGGAGGCGGCGGAGGTGTTCGTGGCCGACCAGCCGGAGCTGGCCCGGCACCTGCACCCGCTGGTCTCGATCGACCTGGCCCGGGTCGACCCGGCGTGGCACGGGTGGATCCACCTGGTCAGCCCGCTGGAGCCGGCCGAGGGCTACCTCGGGGACCACACGCCGGCGTTCCACGGCGCGTTGCAGCGCGCCAACTGGCTCGGCTTCGCCATGGACGGCGACCAGGGCGACCGCTACCGGCTGCTCGGTGACCTGCGGTACTTCGTGCGGGCGACCACGCCGGAGGAGCTGCCCGAGCCGTGGCCGGGGTTCCGCGAGGAGCTGGCGGCGCACTGCGAGCGGCAGGAGCGCAGCTACCGCGCGCACCGGGAGGTGTTCCGCCGCGAGGGGCGGCTGCTGATGCTGGACGAGGACGACGTGCCGTATTCGCACGACGCGGTGGCCCTGCTGGAGCAGCTCGGCGGTGGCGCCGAGCCCGGCAACTGGGCCGACTTCGAGCTGTTCCGGCTGGAGGAGGACGGCGAGTTCGTCCGGCCGGTCAGCGCGGCCGGTCACCCGTTCCGCTTCGTGGCGGCGGTGCCGGGCTGGCACTACCGGCGCAGCGGCGCCGACTGGATCCTGCTCTTCTTCGAACCCGTCGAGCGGCTGGCCCTGTTGACCTTCGACTGGAGCTGAGCGCCGCTCAGCGTTGGGGCGGCACGAAGCCGATCGGCGCGTCGAAGGCCGCGCGGCGCACGGCCCGGCGCAGCGCGCGCAGCACCGGGGCGCCCACGGTGAGGCAGAGCGTGGCGGTGAGCGCGGCCCGCGGCAGGTCCCAGCCGAGCGAGGTGGTCAGGCAGTAGACCGCGAAGCGCGGCAGGTTGGCGCTGAGCGGATCGCCCGGGACGAAGGCGACCGAGCTGCTCAACCCGCCGATGTAGGGCCAGCCCTGGAGGTTCATCACGGTGCCGTAGAGCACGGCGCTCACCGCGCCGTAGCCGGCCAGCAGCAGCACCTCGCGGCGGCCGCGCAGGGTGGCGGGGCCCGGCAGCAGGGCGGCGCCCAGGCAGACCCAGCCCATCGCGAGCATCTGGAACGGCAGCCAGGGGCCGACCCCGCCGGTGAGCAGTGCGGAGGCGAACATGGTCAGCGCGCCCAGCACGAAGCCGGTGCCCGGCCCGAGGACCCGCCCGGCCAGCACCATCAGGAAGAACATCGGCTCCAGGCCGGCGGTTCCGGCCCCCAGCGGGCGCAGCGCCGCGCCGGCCGCGGCCAGCACGCCGAGCAGGGCCACCGCCTTGGGGTCCAGGCCCGACTCGGAGAGCTGGGCGACCAGCACGGCGAGCAGCAGCGGCATCAGCAGGGCGAAGAGCCAGGGCGCGTCGGTGGAGTGGCCGACCAGCGCGGAGGCGGGGGAGGCGAGCAGCGGCCAGCCGAAGGCGGCCAGGCCGATCAGCGTGGTGAGGGCGAGGACGGCGATCGAGCGCGGGCCGAGCGGGACGGGGCGGGTGAGCGCGGCGGACGTCGGGGAGGTCGTGGGGCTCGGGCCGGGGGCGGGCGGGCGGCTCATCGGTCGGCTCATCGGTCGGCCGCCGGGTCCGCCGCCGGGTCGGGCAGCGGCTTCGCGAGCGGCTCGGCCGGCGTGGCGGCGAGGGCCGCGGCGACCTGGCGGACGGTCAGCCAGGGCTCGGGGGCGAGCACCTTGGCCACCTGCGGGGCGTAGACCGGGGAGGCGAGGACGACCTCGGCCGACGGGCCGTCCGCGACGATCTCGCCGTCGGCCAGCACCACCGTGCGGTGGGCCAGCTCGGCGGCGAGCTCGACGTCGTGGGTGGCCAGCAGGATCGCGTGGCCTTCGGCGGCCAGGGTGGTGAGGATCTCCACCAGGCGGGCCTTGGCGGCGTAGTCCAGGCCGCGGGTCGGCTCGTCGAGCAGCAGCAGCGCCGGGCGGCCGGTCAGCACCACGGCCAGGGCCAGGGTGAGGCGCTGGCCCTCGGAGAGGTCGCGGGGGTGGGTGTCGTCGGGGATGCCGGGGAGCAGCCGCTCCAGCAGGGCGCGGCAGCTGCCGGCGGCGGCCGCGGCGTCCTGGTCGGACGCGGCGCACTCGGCGGCGACGGTCTCGGCGTAGAGGAGGTCGCGCGGGTCCTGCGGGACCAGGCCGACCTGGCGGACCAGGTCCCGCGGCCGCGCCCGGTGGGGGGTGAGGGTACCGGCCAGGACGGTGCCGCCGGTCGGGGCGTGCAGGCCGGCCAGGGTGCCGAGCAGGGTGGACTTGCCGGCGCCGTTGCGGCCCATGAGAGCAGTGATCTCACCCGAGAGCAGTGATAGCGACACGCCGCGCAGAGCCGGTACCGGCCCGCGCTGGACGGTCAGCCCGCTGGTCCGGGCGACCACCGGACCGGGCGCCGACGCGCTGCGGGCCGTGGCGCGGGCCGCGGCTCCGGCCCCGGCAGCCGCCTGCGCCAGGCGGGCGCGCAGCGGGGCGGCGCGCCGTCGGGCGTCGCGCACCGAGAGCGGCAGCGGCGACCAGCCCGCCACCCGGCCCAGCCCCACCACCGGCGGGAAGACCGGCGAGTGCGCCAGCACCTCGGCCGGCTCGCCCAGCACGGCGGGCCCGCCGTCGCCCGGCAGCAGCAGCACCTGGTCCGCGTACTGGACGACCCGCTCCAGCCGGTGCTCGGCCATCAGCACCGTGGTGCCCAGGTCGTGCACCAGCCGCTGGACCACCGCGAGCACCTCCTCGGCCGCGCCCGGGTCGAGCGCCGAGGTCGGCTCGTCCAGCACCAGCACCTTCGGGTGCACGGTCAGCACCGAGCCGATCGCGACCCGCTGCTGCTGGCCGCCGGAGAGCGTGCTCAGCGGGCGCGAGCGCAGCTCGGCCAGTCCCAGCAGGTCCAGGATCTCCTCCACCCGCTGCCGCATCACCTCCGGCGGCAGGCCCAGCGACTCCATGCCGTAGGCGAGTTCGTCCTCCACCGTGTCGGTGGTGAAGTGACCGCGCGGGTCCTGGCCCACCGTGCCGACCAGGTCGGCGAGTTCACGCGGCCGGTGGGTGCGGGTGTCGCGGCCGTCCACGGTGACCCGGCCGTGCAGCCGGCCGCCGGTGAAGTGCGGGACCAGGCCGCTGACGGTCCCCAGCAGGGTGGACTTGCCCGCGCCGGACGGGCCGACCAGCAGGCAGAGCTCCCCCTCGGGGACGGTCAGGTCCAGGCCGCTGAGGGCGGGCCCGGCGGCGTCCGGGTACTGGACCGAGACCTGCTCGAAGGTGATCACGGGTGGTCGGCCTTCCGGACGGGTGGGGCGGCGGGGACGGCGGCGGGAGCGCCGGCCGGCCCGGGAGCGGGTGCGGGCGCGGGTGCGGGTACCGGAGCAGGAACAGGGGCGAGCAGCGGCGGCGGGGCCGGGGCGGCGAAGGCGGGCAGCAGGCCGACCAGCACGGCCAGCACCGCCGTCAGCGGCAGGGCCGGCACGCGGGGCGGCACGACGGTCGGCGCGAACGCCCCGGGAGCCCGCCCCGACAGCCAGATCATCGCCGCCGCGACCAGCACCCCCGAGCCCGCGGTCAGCCACTCCGGCCAGGCCCACGGGTCGGGCCGGTAGCGGGTCCGGACGCTGCGCCGCGAGCCCAGCGCCAGCCCGCCCGCGCTCGCCGCGAGCCCGGCCACCAGCACCGGCAGCGGCCAGCCGGCCCCGCCCGCGCCGAGCAGTCCGTAGACCGCCGCGCAGACGCCGAGCAGGCCGAGCAGGGTGAGCGCGGCGGTGAGGCGGGCCAGCCGGCGCGACACGGGCGCGGTGCGCCCGAAGCCGCGGGTGTCCATCGCGGCGGCCAGGGCCACCGACCGCTCCAGCGCGCTCTCCAGGACCGGCAGGCCGACGCTGAGCACCGAGCGCGGGCCGCGGTCGGGGCGCCCGCGCAGCCGGCGGGCGGCGAGCAGCCGCTGGAGGTCGGCGACCAGGTTCGGCGCGAAGGACATCGCCACCACGGCCGCCACGCCCACCTCGTAGAGCGCGCCGGGCAGGATCCGCAGCAGCCGCGCGGGGGAGGCCAGCGCGTTCGCCGCGCCGACGCAGATGAGCAGGGCGGCCAGCCGCAGGCCGTCGTAGAGCGTGAAGAGCAGCGCCTCCAGGGTCACCCGGCCGCCGACCCGCACGCCCTGCGCCCAGGCGGGCAGCGGCAGTCGGGGCAGGTCGAGCAGGACGTGGGTCCCCGGGACCGGCGAGCCGAGCAGCAGCGTGAAGAGCAGCCGGATCGCCAGCACGGCCAGCCCCAGGCGCAGGAACGCGCCGTAGGAGCGGGCCCAGGGGGCCTCGGTGCGGCGGGCGGCGACCACGAAGCCGGCGACCGCGACGAGCAGCAGCAGGAGCAGCGGATTGGTGGTGCGGGAGGCGGCCGCCGCCAGGCCGAGCGCCCAGAGCCACCAGGCGCCGGGGTGCAGCTGCCGCGGGCCGACGGCCGACCGGGTCGCCCTGGCTGACCGGGCCCCGGCCCGGCCACGGGCGCGCGGCGTCGGGGCGTCGGCCTGCCGCGCACCGGAGGGTTGCGGGTCGTGCGGGTGGGTCATCGGTGCGGGCCTCACGGACGGGGGCGACGACGGCGGACCTGCCAGAGCGCGCCCACCCCGAGCAGCGCGACCAGGGCCGCGCCCAGCGGCAGGCCCAGGTCGGGACCGCCGTCCGCGGCCTTCGCGGCGCCGGCGGCCGTCGAGCCGGCGGAGTCGGAGCCGGAGCCCGCGCCCGGCCCGCTGACGACCTCGCCGCAGCCGGCCGCCGGGTAGCCGGCGATGGCGCAGAGCATGCCGTTGGTGTCGTACCGCAGCGGCGGGGCGACGGCGGCCAGCACCTCCGCCGAGCTCGCCTCCACCCGCACCTGCGCGCAGCCCGTCCGCGCGGCCGGCGCAGCCTCCCCCGAGGGCGCGTCGCCCGCGCCGCCGAAGTCCAGCACCAGCCCGACCCGCTTGAAGCCGGGGCGGGCCGGTACGGCGGCGCAGAGCGCGGCGAAGTCGCCGGCGGCGGCCGGGCGCGCGGTGTCGCGACCGCCGTCGGGGCTCAGCGTGAACCGCCAGCCGTCGACCGAGCCGTCGGCCGGCAGGTTGGTCGCCGGACCCTGCTGCTGGTAGCCCCAACTCCCGCCGGACCAGTGCCAGAAGGACCAGTAACGGTAGGCCGAGGCGTGCGCCGGTGCGGCGGCGAGCAGCAGCAGCACCAGCGGCACGATCAGCAGCGCGACCGGAGCGAGCGGGGCGGTCACCACGGCGGCGGCCGGAGCCTGCGCCGCCCGCCGCGGCACCGCGCGGATCACTTGCCGCTCGCCTTGCCGCCCGCCGGGGCGGCGGGCTTGTCGCTCGCGCCCTTGCCGCCGGTACCAGTGCCGGTGCCGCCCTTGCCGCCGGCGCCGCCCTTGGCGTTCTTCTTCTTGGCGGGGCCGAAGTCCACCTGGTTGCTCTTGCGCTGCATGCTGAGCACCAGCCCGCCGCCCGCGCCGATCAGCAGGCCGATCCCGATCGTCCAGACCGGCGAGGTGCCGCTCTTCTTGCCGGTCGCCGAGGAGCCGCCCGAGCCCGCGGCCACGCCGGACTGCGCGGCCGGGCCGGCGTCGGCGAGCTGCTTGACCAGGTCGGTGCCGCCGAAGGCGCGCGGGTCGCGGCCGGCCGCGTGCGCGGCGAGCAGCAGGGTGGCGGTGGCGGACGGGTCGGTGCCGGCCGGGCCCTTGGTCCAGCCGGCGGCGTTGGTGTACTGCCCGTCGACCGCGCCGGCCGCCTGCTGCGGGTGGCCGGCGCGGACCAGGCTCAGCACCGCCCAGGAGGTCGCGCCGAAGTCCGGGGTCGGGGCGGCACCGGGGGTGGTCAGCATCAGGTGCTGGCCGCCGGTGGCCAGCTGCCCGGCCAGGAAGCCGGCGGCGGCCTCGGCCGCCTCGCCCTTGGGCACGGTCGTCGCGCCGGCGGCGTCGGGGCAGGTCAGTGCCTTGGGGGCCGGACCGGTGGGGCTGCCGGCGGTCACCGGCAGCGAGCCGCCGGCGACGGCCAGGGTGGCCTGCGAGGTGGCCAGCGCGTTGGCGGCCACCTCGCCGGTGGCGGCCGGCTGGTAGGCGAAGGCGCCGCGCTGGTCGGTCGGGGCGGCGCAGCCGAGCTGCAGGGCGGCCAGCCCGTCCAGGCCGTTCTTGCCGGCCTTGGCCACGCCGCTCGGGTCGGTCTTCGCGGCCCGCAGCGCGCTGACGGCCAGCCCCGTGGAGTCCGCGTCGCCCGGGGCGCCGGGGTTGTAGGACCAGGTGCCGTCGGCGTTCTGGACCGACGTCAGCCACTGCACGCCCTTGTCCACGGCCGGCTGGTGCCCGCCGAGCGCGACCAGGGCCTGCACGGCCATCGCGGTGGCGTTGCTGTCCTCGGTGGCGGCGACACAGGGCGTCGCGGTCTCGGCGCGGAAGGAGGGCCAGCCGCCGTCCGCGCACTGCTGGCCGGTCAGCCAGTCGACCGCGGCGGTGGCCGGGGTCACCTTGGCGGTGGCCAGCGCGGTGAGCGCCAGCGACTGGCGCCAGACGCCGTCGTAGGTGGGGTCGCCCTTGCCGTAGACGGCGGTCGGCGCCGCCACCGGCGACGGGGACGCGGGCGCCGCGGCGGGGGCCGGGGCACCGGCCGAGGAAGCGGTCGAGGCGTCGGGGGAGGGCGAGGCGGTGGCGTCGGCCAGCGCCGGTCCGGCGGTGAGGCCCGCCAGCAGGGCGGCGGTCAGGGCGACGGCGCCGGTACGGGCGGCGGAGAGCATGCGGAGGGTGGCCTTTCGCGGGGCGGTGGACGGACCGCCGCCGCGAGGGCGGAGCCCCGGGCGCACGGCACGAGGTTACGACTCTATCCGCCCGGCCGACCCCCCACGGCCTGCGCCGGTGCGGCTGCGGGGTCGCCTCGCACTCCTGACCGGCCCGGTCGTGGGCGGCCCGTGGCGAGCGTGTCGTGAATCACCATCCCAGCCTCCGATGCACAAGCTACGGGCCGGTATCTTCGAGGTCTCTCATTGTTCACATGCTCAATGATGAAATCCACACCACCGTGCAACGTGATCTACTGAACCGCTGCGGCCGGCCCGGCCCGGCGGAAGTGGGCAGAAGGGGCCGACCATGACGGGGCACCCACCCTCCACGGCCGACCGGCGTCCGCTGCGCATCGCGCTGCTCTCCTACCGGGGCGATCCGTTCTGCGGCGGTCAGGGCGTCTACGTCCGTCACCTCTCGCGTGAACTGGCCCGGCTGGGCCACCACGTCGACGTGATCGGCGCGCAGCCGTTCCCGGTGCTCGACGAGGTCCAGGGCCCCGGCTCGGTGCGGCTGGTGGAGCTGCCCAGCCTCGACCTGTACCGCGCCGACGACCCCTTCCGCACCCCCGGCCTGGACGAACTGCGCGGCCCGGTGGACCTGTTGGAGGTCGCCACGATGTGGACCGGGGGATTCCCCGAGCCGCTCACCTTCTCGCTGCGGGCCCGTCAGTACCTGGCCCGCCACAAGGGCCGCTACGACGTGGTGCACGACAACCAGACCCTCGGCTACGGCCTGCTGGGCCTGGCCCGGCACGGGTACCCGCTGGTGACCACCATTCACCACCCGATCACCGTGGACCGCCGCCTGGAACTGGCGGCCGCCCCCACCCGGCTCAAGCGGCTGTCGCTGCGCCGCTGGTACGCCTTCACCCGGATGCAGCGCCGGGTCGCGGCCCGCCTCGACCACATCATCACCGTCTCCGGCAGCTCGAAGGCCGAGATCGCCGCGCAGCTGGGTGCCGCGCCGGGCGCGGTCTCGGTGGTGCCGATCGGTGCGGACACCCGGCTCTGGTCGCCCTCGCCCGAGGTGGCGGTGGTGCCCGGACGGATCGTCACCACCTCCAGCGCGGACGTGCCGCTCAAGGGCCTGGTCCACCTGGTGGAGGCGCTGGCGAAGGTGCGCACCGAGCGCGAGGCGCACCTGGTGGTGGTCTGCAAGAAGCAGGGGAAGGGCCCGGTCGCGGACGCGGTGCGGCGCTTCGGCCTGGAGGAGCACATCGAGTTCCGCACCGGCCTGACGGACGAGCAGCTGGTGGACCTGTACCGCTCGGCCGAGGTGGCCTGCGTGCCCTCGCTCTACGAGGGGTTCTCGCTGCCGGCCGCCGAGGCGATGGCCACCGGCACGCCGCTGGTGGCCAGCACCGGCGGGGCGATCCCCGAGGTCGCGGGCCCGGACGGCGAGACCTGCCTGGCGGTGCCGCCGGGTGATGCCGGGGCGCTGGCCGCCGCGCTCGGCCGGCTGCTGGACGATCCCGAGCTGCGGGCGCGGCTGGGGGCCGCCGGGCGCGAGCGGGTGCTGGCCCGCTTCACCTGGGAACGGGCCGCCGAGCTGACCGCCGACCGCTACCGCGCGGCGATCGCCACCGGAGTCGGCCGGCGGGCCCGCGCGGGCGCCGGCTGGCGCTACGTCGCCTGAGCCCGCTCGGTCCCGTCCGGCACCCGCCCCGCCCCGCCCCGCCTCGCTCGACCCCACCCGATCCCGCCCGATCTCGCCTGACCCTCCGTCACCGCACCGGTGATGCAGCAACGAATGGGAGCCCCGCAGTGCTGACCGTCGACTTCTCCCGCTTCCCACTCGCCCCCGGTGATCGGGTGCTCGACCTGGGCTGCGGCGGGGGCCGGCACGCGTTCGAGTGCTACCGCCGTGGCGCGAACGTGGTCGCCCTGGACCAGAACGGCGAGGAGATCGCCGAGGTCAGGCGCTGGTTCGACGCGATGGCCGCCGCCGGCGAGGCGCCGGCCGGGGCGTCGGCGGTGGCGATGGAGGGCAACGCGCTGGCGCTGCCGTTCGAGGACGAGTCCTTCGACAAGATCATCATCTCCGAGGTGATGGAGCACATCCCCGACGACAAGGGCGTGCTGGCCGAGATGGTGCGGGTGCTCAAGCCGGGCGGCCTGCTCGCGGTGACCGTGCCGCGCTGGCTGCCGGAGAAGATCTGCTGGGCGCTCTCCGACGAGTACCACGAGGTCGAGGGCGGCCACATCCGGATCTACCGCGGCGACGAGCTGCTGGAGCGGCTGCGCGAGGCCGGCCTGAACCCGTACGGCACGCACCACGCGCACGCGCTGCACTCGCCGTACTGGTGGATCAAGTGCGCGGTGGGCGTCGACAACGACAAGGCGCTGCCGGTCAAGGCCTACCACCAGCTGCTGGTCTGGGACATCGTCGGCACCCCGGTGATCAGCAGGATCACCAAGGCCGCCGAGGCCGCGCTCAACCCGGTCATCGGCAAGAGCTTCGTCGCGTACGCCAGCAAGCCGAACCGGGCCGGGGCATGACCGCTCACGAGGGCGTCGCTACGCCCCGCGCCCTGCTGCTGCCCGGAGTGCTGGACGCCGAGCAGGCCGCCACCACCGTGCGCAGCATCCTGGCCGAGCAGCGGCCCGACGGCGCGCTGCCCTGGTTCACCGGCGGCCACCTGGACCCCTGGGACCACACCGAGGCGGCGATGGCGCTGGACGCGGCCGGCGAGCACGCCGCCGCCGAGCGGGCCTACCGCTGGCTGGCCGAGCAGCAGAACCCGGACGGCTCCTGGTACGCGGGCTACTTCGGCGACGGCGCGCCGGGGATGAGCAACGCGGCGGTGGAGACCAACTTCTGCGCCTACCTGGCGGTCGGCGTCTGGCACCACCACCTGAGCACCGGCGACGACGCGTTCCTCGACCGGATGTGGCCGGTGGTGCGCCGGGCGCTGGACTTCACCGTCGGTCTGCAACTGCCCGGCGGCCCGATCGCCTGGCGGCTGGACGAGGACGGCACGCCCGTGCAGGAGGCGCTGCTGACCGGCTCCGCCAGCATCCTGCACGCCCTGCGGTGCGGCCTGGCCATCGCCGACTACCGCGAGGAGCCTCAGCCGGACTGGGAGTTGGCCACCGGCCGGCTGCAGCACGCGGTGGCCGCGCACCCGGAGCGGTTCCTCGACAAGGACCGCTACTCGATGGACTGGTACTACCCGGTGCTCGGCAGCGCGCTGCGCGGCGAGCCGGCCCGGCAGCGGATCGCGGCCCACTGGGACCGCTTCGTGGTGCCGGGCCTGGGCGTGCGCTGCGTCAGCGACCGCCCGTGGGTGACCGGCGGCGAGAGCGCCGAACTCGCGCTCGCGCTCTGGGCGGTGGGCGAGTCGGACCGGGCGGTGGAGATCCTGCGCTGGATCCAGCACCTGCGCCACGAGGACGGTTCCTACTGGACCGGCTACGTGTTCGAGGACGACGCGATCTGGCCCGAGGAGCGCACCACCTGGACCGCCGGGGCCCTGCTGCTGGCGGTCGCCGCGCTCGGCGGCGACCCGGCGACGGTGGCCGTCTTCGGCGCCGAACAACTGCCGAACGGACTGGCCGCCGAAGGCTGTTGCTGACACCACCGGACCGCTCTCGGTGCGGGAGGGCGTGCGAGGGCCCGGGCGCGACCCCCCGCCGGGCCCTTCGCACGGTACCGCTACGGCGGGTCAGCCGCGCTGGATGCCCGAGACGTCGCCGAGCACGCCCTGGGTGCCGTCCTGCAGCTGCGCCACCAGGGCGGTGCCGCGCTGGTCGACGGCCAGGTACCAGGTGCCGGGCAGCAGTTCACCGACCGGCGGGCCGGCCGAGCCGTCCTTGGGGGAGAGCTGACGCGGCGCCGGGACGGCGAACCAGAACGGCGCGAAGTCCACGGCCGGCGCGGGCGCCGGGGCGGGGGTGGGCTCGGCGGCGGCCGGCGCGGGCGCGGCGTGGACGGCCGGCGGGGTCTGGAAACCGGCGTCGTGCCGCTGCTGCTGGCCGGCGGCCGGCTCGCCCTGGGCGCCCGGGTGCGGCTGGCCGAAGGACTGCTCGGGCGCCTGGCCCGCCTCCGGGGCGGGGAAGCCGTAGCCGCCGGGCTGCGGCTGGCCGCCGAAGGTGTGGCCGCTGCCGCCCGGGGTCTGGCCCAGGTGCGGGGCCTGGCCCGGGCCGGGCTGGCCCGCGCCGGGGGTCGGGTAGCCGTAGCCGGGCTGCTGGAACTGGCCCTGGTTCGGGCCCTGCGGCGCGCCGGGGTAGCCGCCGAGGCCGCCCGGGTAGCCCTGCTGGATCGGGGTGGCGGGCTTGTCGGTGACCAGCGGTGCCTGCAGCGCGGGCACCAGCGGGCCGGCCACCGCGCCACCGGCGATCACCAGCACCGAGAGCACGCCGAGGTAGGCGCCCCAGGAGTGGTTGGAGCCGTTGCCCAGCGACCAGAGCGAGGTCCAGAGCGCGGCCACCGCGAAGGCGGTGCCCCACTGGTCCAGCCGCAGGCCCAGGATCTGGCGGGTCCTGGCCGCCTCGCCCTGGAAGCGCTGGAGCAGGATCAGCGCGGCCGCCGCGATGCCCAGCAGGTAGACCGAGGGCAGCACCGGGAACAGGTTGCTGTTCCAGGCGCTCGACGAGCAGGCCGCCAGGTTGCAGTCGACCGACCAGTACGGGAGGAAGGACGAGATGAGCAGGAGCACGGCCGCACCTGCGATGGCGGCATCTCCTCTGGTGAGAGCGCGCAGATTCACGAACGTTCCCCTCGTCGGTGTATGTCGTGGACGGCAGTGTGGTTCGGACGGTGCAAAAGCCTAGGGCCAAGCCGTTCGGGAGTGCACGGCGGGATCCCGAAACGGGGGGTGTCGTGGCAAAACACCCGCGATCGGCCCCCGGTCAGCCCGCGGGTGTGGTGAGGTGGGCGGTCAGCGCGTCGGCGATGCCCTGGGCGGCGCGCTGGCGCCACTGCGGGTCGGTCATCCGCTTGGCGTCACCGGCGTTGCGCATGTTGCCGCACTCGATGAAGACCTTCGGCACCGTGGAGAGGTTGAGGCCACCGAGGTCGCTGCGGGTGTCCAGCCCCTGGTCGGCGATGTAGTCGGCGTACGGCTCGCCGGTGGCGGCCTGGAACTTCTGGCGCACCAGCAGCCCCAGCCGGCGCGAGGGGTCGACGATCGCGGCGTTGTCGGCCACCCCCGCCACCACCTTGGCGGGCAGGATCACGTGGAAGCCGCTGCCCGAGGCCGGGCCGCCGTCACCGTGCACCGAGATCGCCGCGTCCGCGTGCGCGCTGTTGCCGATCGCCGCCCGCTCGGTGACGCAGGGTCCCCAGGGCCGGTCGCCGTCCTGGGTGAGGACCACGGTGGCGCCCAGGCCCTGGAGGATGTCGCGGATCCGGTGCGAGACGTCCAGGGTGTAGGCGGCCTCGCTGTAGCCGGCGTCCGTCTCGGTGCCGGTGGTGTCGCACTCCTTGTGGCTGTTGCCGATGTCGACCTGGCGGTTGATCTCGGTGGCGTGCGCCGCGTTGCCGGGGTTGTGGCCGGGGTCGAGGAGCACGGTCCTGCCTGCCAGCGGCCGGCCGGCCGGGCTCGCGCCGCCGGTCGGCGACGTGCTCGCCGAGGCGCCGGCCGAGGAGGTGTCGGCCGGGCCGCTCGGGGAGCCGGTGGCGGGGGTGCCGGACGCGGTGACCCGCGCGGTGGGCCTGGCGGTCGGCACGCCCGCCTACGGCGAG
>NZ_BAAALF010000125.1:0-25051 GCF_039528135.1 Kitasatospora nipponensis
GGGGCGGGCGAAGGCGCAGCGGGCGGCGAAGGCCGCCGAGCTGTCGGCCTCCCCGGCCGGCGGGCGGGCCCGCGGGTCGGAGGACTCGCCGGCCCCGACGGCGGCGCGGGGACCGACGGCGTCGAGGGGGTCGGGACGGATGACGGCGTAGGCGGGCGCCGCAACGGTGACGAAGAGGGTCAGACAGCCCCGGCGCTTCAGCTCGGTGGCCACCTCGGTGAGCAGCAGCGTCTTGCCGCAGCCGCTGTCGGCCACCACGTCGAAGCGGACCGCGGTCCGCTCGCGGGCCGCTGCGAGGATCTCGTCACGGGCCGCCAGCAGGCCCGCCGACAGGGCGGCCGGATGGTCGACCGGCGATGCGGTCGGCGGTGCGGTGCGTGGTGCGGTCGGTGGTGCGGTGGGCGGGCCGGGTGGCCGGGCCCGCTCCCCGGCGGCCGTGGGGTGGCGGCCGGCCGGCGCCTCTCCGGTGCGGGTGAGGAACCGCCGCAGGGCGCCCCACGGGGTCGTGTCCGGTCCGCCGGAGGAGGCCGGATCGCCGATCGGCGAGGTCGATGACGGATCGTCAGAACGTGGGCGGCTCATGAGCTCTCCCGAGGTCGGCTCGGACCATCCGCTCAACTCGCAAGCGGAGTCCGACCATAGGCCGAAACTCGCCCTCGATCCACGCCGCCGGGCCAACGACTTGTCAGCGCAACGGCGTTCTGCCACGGTGACCGCACAGTCGGCCGGGCGGCCGCGGAGAGCGTGAGGTACCTGGTGGCCACAGAGCAGGCGGACCGGACGGCACGGCAGCCCGTGATCCGCCGGATCACCGCCCCCGGAGCCGAGTTGGACGCGATCTACGAGCAGATCCTGCTGCCCTCCTTCCCGCCGGACGAGTTGGACGATCCGGCCGACCTGGACGCGGCGGTCCGCTCCGGCCTCACCAGCGTCTGGGCCGGCTTCGACCCGGCCGGCCGACCGCTGGGCGCGGCGATCGGCGAGTTCGAGCCCACCCGCCGGATCGTCCTGCTGGCCTGGCTGGCCGTCCGCCCGGGGCTGCGCGGCGCGGGTGTCGGGGGGCTGCTGCTGCGCTCGGCGCTGCGCACCTGGCGGCAGGAGTACGACCCCTGCCTGGTCCTCGCCGAGGTCGCCGACCCGCGGGCACACGCCACCCACGACGGCTACGGCGACCCGGCCGCCCGGCTGGCCTTCTACCGGCGGCTGGGCGCCCGCACGCTGGACCTGCCGTACTTCCAACCCGCCCTGGGCACCGGCCGCGCCCGGGTCGACGACGTCCTGCTGATGGCCCTGCACGCGCACCCCGCACTGGCCGGCCCGGACCCGGACACCGTCGACGGCGACGTGCTGCGCGGCTACCTGGAGGACTACCAGCGCAGTTACGAGGGCGCGGTCGGCACCGACGAGCAGGCGTCCCGCCTCTGGCGGGCGCTGGCCCGTCCCGACGGGATACCGCTGCTCACCGGCGACACCGCACCGCCCGCCGACCAGCCGCCCCCGCCCCGGGCCTGACCGGGGTCAGCCCGCGTGCCCCGGGGTGACCAGCCCGCTCTCGTAGGCCAGCACGACGGCCTGGGCGCGGCTGGAGAGGTTGAGCTTGGCCATCGTGCGGTTGAGGTGGGTCTTGACCGTGGCGACGCTGACCACCAGCCGGCCCGCGATCTCGGGGTTGGACAGGCCCTGGCCCACCAGCCGCAACACGTCCAACTCCCGGCTGGTCAGCGGATCCAGGCCGGGCGGCGGCTGGGCGGCCCGGTCGGCCTCCCGGAAGGCGTACGCCTCGATCAACCGGCAGACCACGCTGGGCGCGAAGAGCATGTCGCCACCGGCCACCGTCTCCACCGCGGCGAGCAGCCGGTCCGGCGGGGTGTCCTTGAGCAGGAAGCCGGAGGCTCCCGCCCGCAGCGCGGCGTACACGTACTCGTCGAGGTCGAAGGTGGTGAGGATGATGATCCGGGGCGCGGGGTCGGCGGCCTGCGCCAGGATGCGGGTGGTGGCGGTGATGCCGTCCATGCCGGGCATCCGGATGTCCATCAGGACGATGTCGGGAAGCTCGGCGGCGGCCAGTGCGACCGCCTCCTCACCGCTGGACGCCTCGCCGACCACGTCCAGGCCGGGCGCGGCCCGCAGCAACGCCACCAGACCGACCCTGATCAGGATCTGGTCATCCACCACCAGCACGCGCGTCACGCCTGCGGTCCCCTCCCCCATCGAGCCGCACAGTTCGCGACCCCACCTTACGTGTTGACGAGGGCATGCGAAGGAAAAGGCGAGTGAACCGAAGGGAGGAGCGTCGACACCGGGTCAAGAGCGCCCGGAGGCGAACCGAGCCGGATGACAGCCGGGGTGCGGGGGCCCGCCGAGCCTCGTCGCCCCCCGTCCGACGAGGTTCGGCGCCAGCCCGCCGGCCGGAAGTCAGCCTAGGGAGTGCGGGGCCGGAGATCGTCGGGCGAAGGTTGGAGATCGTCCGTGACGGGCGCGGTACAGGGGCGGGGTCTGCAACTTCCGCGGTATCCGGCCGTCCGCCCCTGACTGCCCCTCGCCGCCCGTCCGCTGTCGATCAGTCGTAGTCGGCGCCGCTGACGGCCCAGGCGAGTCCGGTGGCCGGGTCCTCCAGGGCCAGGTGCAGGTGCCAGACCTCGTCGGACGGCTCGCACCAGGTGAAGCAGCGCATCCGGGCCACCAGGGCGTCCACCTCCGCCACCGTGCAGCGCCCCGACGGGTCGGCCATCGCGGCCAGCGCGCGCCACGCCGCCAGCCGGCCGAGCGCGGCGCCGGCCGAACGGCCGTACGCGCCGGCGCCGGAGCCGGCCCGCACCAGGGCGGGGTAGGCGGCCGCGAAGGACAGGTAGCCGCCGATGGTGGGTCCGGCCGCCGGATCACGCAGCTCGGGCGGTACGAGCAGCGCGGCGGCCTGCGGCGCGCTGCCGCGCAGGCAGCGGGCGCTGAGCCAGCCGGACAGCGCGCGCAGGGCGGCGGTGGCGGGCTGCTCGGCCGCGGACGCCTCAGCCGGCAGCGGGCCGGACGACGGGACGCCGGACGGCCCCACGCCGGTCGGCGGCGGACCGGGATCAGCGGGGTCGGCGGCCGTGGCCGGGCGCTGCGGGGCACCCGGCGCGGGGAGGCGGACCGGCCCGAGGCCCTCCCGGTTGTCCGGCAGCGCGAAGAGCGCGCTGGCCGCCGAGCCGCCGGGGCGGTAGCCGGTCACCCGCTGCTCGGGCTCCCAGCCGGCCTGCTCCCAGGGGCGCAGCACCAGCGGCGGCTCCAGCGCGGCCGCCGCGCCCCGCCCCCCGGACGGGCCGGGCGAGCCGGACCGGCCCGGGCGACCGGGCTGACTTGACGCGTTCGGCCGGCCGGCCGCGCCGGGCGGGTCGAGCGGTCGCGGCAACGGGATGGCGGCCTCGCCTGCCGCCGCCGGCGCCGGCTCCTCCCGACCCTGCGCCAGGTCCTCGCCGAGCAGCACCCGGGTGTGCGCCGCCAGGGTGCGAACGGGCTCGGCGCGCAGCAGCGGGTCGAGCACCTGCCAGGGGTGACGGGTCGCCAGCACCTCCCAGAGCGGGCCGGTCCAGCCGTCCCGCTCGCCGGCCGCCGTCGCGGGGCCCGCCACCGGGTCGAAGAGGCCGGCCGCGACCGGGGCCGGCGCGGCCAGCGCGAGCTCGTGTCCCAGCCGCGCCGACTCCCGCACCGCGGCGCGCTCCCCGCCCTGGGCGTGGCCGCGCGCCCGGGCCTGCCGGTAGAGCCCGAGCAGTTCCTCCCAGCGACCCTCGCCGACCAGCGTCGCGTGGAGCCAGCCGTCCTCGTTCACCATCATATTTGTCAGCGTACGTCCAAGGCACACGGGCGCCCTGACAGTGCCTCAGCCCGGTGCGTCGCCACCCACCGGGCCCGCTGCCCCCGCCCCTGCCGTCCCTCACTCGTACTCGGTGCCGCCCTTGCGGGTGAGGTAGGCGCCGCTGACCACCTTGGCGATGGCCCGCCCGCCCAGGGTGAAGCTGTACCGCTCCACCACCGGGCGCACCACCACGCCCTCGCGCAGGTGCAGCGCGCGGCCCGAGACGGTCTCCCGGCCCTCGGCGTGCGCGAGCACCACGGCGGCGTCGAACGGCCCGCTCCAGACCCGGGGCACCAGCGGCAGCCGGTCCGCCAGCAGCTCGGCGGCGTCCAGCCAGTGCAGCTGCCCGTCGATCACCGCCGAGACGTCGAAGACCGCGTAGCCCGGCAGCTCGGTGCGCCCGGACTCGCCGTAGGTCAGGTCCTGCACGCCCGTGCCGAAGACCTCGCCGAAGATCCCCACCCGCTCGGCGCCCAGCCGCTCGGCGAGCTCCGCGGCGACGGCCGGCACGCCGTGCGCCCGCACCGCCCGCCAGTAGAGGTTGGTCCCGTCCTCCTTCAGGGCCAGCCCCTGGGCACCGATCCCCTTGGAGGAGACCTGCACGGCCTTGCTGTCGGCGTGGTAGGTGAACAGGCAGCAACTGCCGTGCAGCTTCTCGGTCAGGACCACCGGCTCACCCGACTCGAAGACGTCCGGGAAGCGCTGCAGGTTCTCGATGTCCACCCAGGGCATCAGCTCGGGAGCGGCCTCGACGTCGCCGTTCATGGCGGTCGGGATCGGCGGCACCCACTTGGTGATCCCGAGCTCGGCGGCGAAGTCCCGCCCCTCGGCGGCGGCCCGGGCCAGGTCGACGCCGGCCAGCGCGGCCGGGCGGCAGACCACGCCCTGGGAGAGCTCGCCGCGCAGCCGCACCGCCCTCACCCGGTCGGCAGCGCTGCCGGCCAGCTTTCCGGTCAGCCCCAGTTCCTCGATCAGCTCGGCCGGCAGCACGGCCTGCTCGGGGATGTAGAGGGCGTGCTCGCCGGTGCGGTAGGCGCCCTTGGCGACCACCGCCCGGTAGAGCCCGACCTGGGCCAACTCCAGGGCGTCGGCGTTGGGGTGGTCGAGCACTGTCAGGGACTCGACGGTGACCCGTAGTGTGGACATCGGTGACTCCTCCCGGTGGTGAGCCCCCACTGTGACGCCTCGCCAGCGGTGCCTGCCAACCGTTTTCCGACGATTCCCACAGGCCTCCCCGGGGGCCGGGACCAGCAGGCCTGTGCGATGGCACAGGGGATTTCAGGCTTGCATCTGCGGCACTATGATCGGCACGACAACCGCAGATACGAGTGCGCACCACAGCGCACCACGGCTCGCCGCACTGCGGCACCAGGGTCGCCCCCTTTCGTCGCACGGTGCGGCGGACCGGCCCGCACGCACCTACCGCACCGCCGCGCCCCCGGGCACGGCAGGAGGGGATTCTCCGCATGACCACCACCCGGACCCGTACCGCCGCGGCCACGCTGGCCGCGCTCGCGCTGGCCGCCGGCCTCACCGCCTGCAGCAGCTCCTCGAAGTCCTCGGCCGGCGCCTCCTCCAGCAGCTCGGCCGGCGCCTCGGCGAGCAGCAGCGGGCCGGCGATCACCGGCACGGTCACCGTCTTCGCCGCCTCCTCGCTCCAGGGCACCTTCACCGACCTCGGCAAGAAGTTCGAGGCGGCCCACCCGGGCACCACCGTCAAGTTCAACTTCGGCGGCAGCTCCGCGCTGGCCCAGAGCATCGTCTCCGGTGCGCCCGCCGACGTCTTCGCCGCCGCCTCGCCGGCCACCATGAAGACCGTCAGCGATGCCAAGGGCAATGCGGGCGACCCCAAGGTCTTCGTGCGCAACACCCTGGAGATCGCGGTCCCCAAGGGCAACCCCAAGCACATCAGCAGCCTCCAGGACCTCAGCGCCGCCGGCGTCAAGGTCGCCCTCTGCGCACCGCAGGTGCCCTGCGGCTCGGCCGCGCAGAGCGCGCTCAAGGCCGCCAACGTCAACGTCACCCCGGTCACCCAGGAGCAGGACGTCAAGAGCGCGCTGACCAAGGTCGAGCTCGGCGAGGTGGACGCGTCCATGGTCTACAGGACCGACGTGCAGGCGGACGCCGGCAAGATCGACGGGGTGGACTTCCCCGAGGCCGCCAAGGCCGTCAACGACTACCCGATCGCCGACCTCGCCAAGGCCCCGAACGCCGCCGGCGCCAAGGCCTTCGTCGCCTACATCGAGTCGCCCGAGGCCCAGCAGGTGCTGACCGCGGCCGGGTTCCAGTCGCCCGCGTCCTCGTGAGCAAGGGCGCCTCCCGGATCCCGGTAGCCCTGCTGCTGCCGGCCCTGCTCGGACTGCTCTTCCTGGTACTGCCGCTCGCGGGCCTGCTGATCCGGGCACCGTGGCGGAGCCTGCCGGAGCAGCTGACCAGTGCCGAGGTCTGGGAGGCGCTGCGGCTGTCGCTGGTCTGTGCGACGTCCGCCACCGGGGTCTCGCTGGTGCTGGGGGTGCCACTGGCGTGGCTGCTGGCGCGGACCGAGTTCCCCGGACGGCGGCTGATCCGGGCCCTGGTGACGCTGCCGCTGGTCCTGCCGCCGGTGGTGGGGGGCGTGGCGCTGCTGCTGGTACTGGGGCGCAACGGGATCGTCGGGCGCTGGCTGGACTCCGCCTTCGGGATCACGCTGCCGTTCACCACCACCGGGGTGGTGGTCGCCGAGGCCTTCGTGGCGATGCCGTTCCTGGTGATCAGCGTGGAGGGCGCGCTGCGCGCGGCCGACCCGCGCTACGAGGAGGCGGCCGCCACCCTGGGCGCCTCGCGGCTGACGGCCTTCCTGCGGGTCACCCTGCCGCTGATCGCCCCGGGCGTGGGGGCCGGGGCGGTCCTGGCCTGGGCCCGGGCGCTGGGTGAGTTCGGCGCGACGATCACCTTCGCCGGTAACTTCCCCGGCAAGACCCAGACCATGCCGCTGGCCGTCTACCTGGCGATGGAGACCGACCCCGAGGCCGCCATCGCGCTGAGCCTGGTCCTGCTCGCCGTCTCCATCGCCGTGCTCGCGGGACTGCGCGGCAAGTGGATGAGCACCGCGTGACGGGAGATGCCCGATGACGACACCACCCCCTGCCGGCGGATCCGGTGCGCCCGGCGCGCTCGATGCCCATCTCCGGGTGGAGCGGCCCGGGTTCACGCTCGACCTCGAACTCGGCGCCGCCGCCGGCGAGGTGGTCGCGTTGCTCGGACCGAACGGGGCCGGCAAGTCCACCGCCCTGCGCGCCCTGGCCGGACTGCTGCCGCTGACCGCCGGTCACCTGCGCCTGGACGGGCAGACCCTGGAGGATCCGGCCACCGGCCTGCACACGCCGGCCGAGAGGCGACCGGTCGGCGTGGTCTTCCAGGACTACCTGCTCTTCCCGCACCTCAGCGCGCTCGACAACGTCGGCTTCGGGCTGCGCTGCCGGGGCCGCTCCCGCAAGGAGGCCCGCGCCGAGGCACTGCCCTGGCTGACCCGGATGGGACTGGAGGCGCACGCCACCGCCCGGCCCGGCAAGCTCTCCGGCGGGCAGGCGCAGCGGGTGGCACTGGCCCGCGCGCTCGCCGTGCAGCCGCGCCTGCTGCTGCTGGACGAGCCGCTCGCCGCCCTGGACGCGCGGACCCGCCTCGACGTGCGCTCGCAACTGCGCCGCCATCTCGCCGAGTTCGAGGCGGTGGCCGTCCTGGTGACGCACGACCCGCTGGACGCCATGGTGCTGGCCGATCGGCTGGTGGTGATCGAGGACGGCGCCGAGGTGCAGTCCGGCACGCCGAGTGAGGTCGCCCGACTGCCGCGCACCGACTACATCGCCCGGCTGGTGGGCCTGAACCTCTATCAGGGTGTCGGCACCGGACACCAGGTGACACTGCCGGACGGTGTCGTGCTGGCCACCGCGGAGGCGGTGTCGGGACCGGCCTTCGTGGCCTTCCCGCCCTCCGCCGTCACCCTGTACCGCACCCGCCCCGAGTCCAGCGCCCGCAACGTCTGGGAGCTGACGGTCGCCGGACTCGACCTGCACGGCGACCAGGTACGCGCCGACCTCACCGGCCCGGTGCCGCTCGCGGCCGACCTGACCCCGGCCGCCGCCGCCGAACTCGACCTGTCCCCCGGCACCCCCGTCTGGGCCTCCGTCAAAGCGACCCAGACCCGCGCCTACCCGGCCTAGGACTCGTCCGACAGGGCTTTGCGCTGCCCGGCGGGGGCGGGTGGGAACCGTGCGGGGGTCCGGGGTGGTCAGCAGGGGTATGCACCACACCACTCTTCTCCTCGCCTCCACGGGCGGGTCGACCACGTCGACCGTCCTCGCGCTGCTGTTGCTCCTGTTGCCGTTCCTCGCACCGGTCGTCCTGGTCGGCACGCTGGTCGTGCTGCTGGTGCGGCTGGTGCGGGCGGCGGGGAACCTGCGCTCGCTGCTCACTCCCGGCACCTTGCTGTTGGTGGCGGTCGCGGGTGCGGCGGCCTCGACCGGGGCGTTCGGTATCGGGATGGCCTCCGGTTTCTATCTGCTCGATCCGGACGATTTCTGCGCCAGCCACGGGTTCGCGGCGCAGCGGGTGGTGACCCATGCCTTTCCGGTGAGCGCCCGGTGCGTGGACGGGCCGGTGGAGGGCGAGCTGGTGCCCGGCTGGGTCAACCCCACGGTGCTGCTCGGCGCCTTCACCGCCGTCCTGGGCCTCAGCGGCGCCGCCGGCCTCGTAGCTCGCCGCCGGCTCCCCGTGCACTGAGGCCTGCCGAGACCGGCCGGATGCGGGCTCACGGGATGAAGGAGGCCGGGCCGGTGGCCGGACGGTCGAACAGGCCGGTGTCGCTCTGTTTGAGCCACTGGTCGAAGAAGCCGGCGATGTACCGCTGCTCGGTGGCGAGGGTGTCCTGCGGGTCGCTCCAGCCGATGTCGTCGTAGACGGCGCTGGCGGGCAGCGGGGTCTGGCGGGCGATCTGCGGGACGAACACCTCGGCGTCGGTGAAGGAGCCGTGCTTGGCGCCGCGCAGGTGGAGGTCGCGCTTCCAGCCCGGGGTGTTGTCCCAGAAGGCCTCCCACGAGCGGAAGGTGTGGTGGTCACTGGCCTGGCTGCCCATCAGCAGGAACGGGCGGTGCAGACCGTCGACCGCGACCGGGGCGAGGTTCGGACCGCCGTCGTCCAGGTTGTTGCCCAAGGGGCCGTCCATGTTGATGCCGGCCCTGATCCGCGGGTCGTCGTGCATCGTGGTGCCGGCCGTGAACCCGCCGGCGGAGTGGCCGAACATGCCGATGGTGTGGGTGTCGGCGGCGCGGGCCAGTGCCGGGGGCAGCACGCCGGGGGTGGTCAACTGGTCCAGGACGAAGCGGATGTCGGCCTCCCGGACGTCCATGACCTTCTGCAGGAGGGTCGAGATCGTGCCGTCCTGGATGGCCTTCTGGACCACGTCGGGCGTCAGCACCGTGCGGCGCACCGAACCGTCCGGGAACTGCACGGCCGAGGACTCGTAGGTGTGGTCGACGGTCACCACCACGTAGCCGCGGCTGGCGAGGTCCTCGACCAGGGTGGTGTCCCAGCCGCGCGGATCCCCCGCGCCCGGGGAGTAGAGCACCACGGGGTGCGGTCCGCCGCTCAGGTCGGCCGGAGCGCCCTGGTGGGCGTGGGTGAGCGTGGCGGCCCAGTCGACCGTCCCCGGGGGGATCTCGTAGCGGGGGCCGACGTCGGAGTCGAGGGCGGCCGCCACCCCGGCGGAGAACTGCGGGGCGAGCGGGTGAGCGGCGGTGTCGGTGGCCGGGTAGACCACGCTCGCCATGAGCTCGCGGTGCGCCACCGTGCTGACCCACGGGTCGGGTCGGGAGGTGTCCACCAGGTGCAGCGAGAGCGTCCCCAGCTGCTGGTAGCGGCCGGTGGGCGCGGGCAGCGTGAGCCGGGCCTTCGCGGTGCCCGGCGGCGCGCCGGTGGTGGCGGCGGCCTGACCGGTGACGGCCTGACCGGACGTGGCCGGACCGGAGGTGGCCGGACCGGAGGTGGGTGCCGCGGCCGCGGCGGAGGCCGCGGCGGTGGGCGCGAGGGTGAGGGTGAGGGCGATGGCGGTGTTGAGCAGCAGCTTCGGCGTCATGGGACCAGTGTGCTGACGGTGGATCAGCGAATCGATCGTGCCAACACGACGGTTTCGAGGTTCGGTTTACCCCACCCCCCGTTCGGCTCAGCGCAGCACCGCCTCCAGCAGGTCGGTCCCCAGCCGGGCGCTGGCCGGCAGGTTCAGTTCGTACAGCACGTAGCGCCCGCGGCGCCGGGTGGTGAGCAGCCCGGCCCGGCGCAGCACCGCCAGGTGCCGGGAGACCTCCGGGGCCGTGAGCTGCCAGGCGTGCGCGAGCTCGCCGGTGGTGTGCGGCCCGCGGGCCAGGGTCCGGGCCAGCCGCAGCCGCAGCGGATGGGCGAGCGCCTCCAGTCGCTGCTGGACCAGGGCGAAGGAGACCGGCTCGGCGAGGCCCGGCTCGCTCACCGGGTACTGCAGCACCGGCCGCCAGCCCCGGGCGTGCACCACCACCAGGTGCGGGCGGCCGAAGACGGTGGGGACGAAGGTGACGCCGCCGGCCTCGACCGCGCTGGTGGCGTTGTCCTGCAGCTTGTCGACGACGATCTGCCGGCGGCCCGGCCCGGCGGGCCCCACGGCCGCGCCCGCAGCCGACGCCGGGTCGGCCTCGGCCTCGGCGGCGGGCCGGGGCTCGCCGCGCAGGCTCAGCGCGGGCGAGATCGCGGCCAGCGCCTCGGCGAGGCCGCGGCGGGCCAGCAGGTCGGCCATGTGCCGGGCGTCGGCGGCCAGCGTCGGCAGAGCCTGGCGCCAGGCGTCGGCGAAGAACGCCTGCTCGCAGTCCTCCCGCAGCCGGCGGATCAGCGCGCGGACGGCCGGCGGGTCGGCGAGCAGCCGCTCGGTGAAGGCGGCTTGCCGCGGGCCGCGGGCCAGCGCCAGCTCGCGCACCCGGTCGCGGTCGGCCGGGTCGGTGAGCGGGGAGACCGCAGCGCGGTGGCTCAGCCGCGAGGAGCCGCAGCTGGTGACCAGCGCGGCCGAGGCGTACCGCTCGTCGGACACCTCGTCGACGGCGTCCAGCTCCTCGGCGAGGGTCGCGCCGGGCAGCGCCGGCACCAGGAAGTCCGCCCGCGAGGAGCGCCACAGGAAGTCCGCCTCGATCAGCCGGTCCGCCAGCTCCGGCTTGATCGCGCTGGCGGTCGCGGTGGCCCAGCCGCGCAGCGAGGGGTGGTGGGCGGGCTCGGCGAGGACGTGGAGCATCGCGGTCAGCTCGGCGAGCGGGGACGGCGCGAAGAGCAGACGTTCGGCCGGCAGGCCGGTGATGTCGACGGTGAGGCTCATGGCCGGGATCCTGCCACCAGCGGTCGGGGTGATCCACACCGATTGACCGGTGCCGTCAATCGACGGGCCCGCCAGGGTGGGCAGGGCGCACGGTACTCGGCATGACTGCGACCCGACAGCGCCCGACCACCCGCCCAGCCGACTCCGCCACCGACGCCGACATCGCCACCGCGCTCCCCACCGCACCGGCAGGCGACGGCGGTGGCGGTGGCGGTGGCGGTGGCGGGAACGCCGGCCGCGGTACCGGCACCCTCGGTACGCTGCGGCTGCTGCTGGGGGCCGGCGGCGGCCGCTACGCGCTGGCGCTCGTGGTGGACGCGCTCGGCGCCGGCCTGCTGCGGCCGTTCCTGCTGCTGTACGGCGTGAGCGTGCTCGGCCTGGACGCCGGCCGCGCCGGACTGGCCCTGACGGCCGGGCTGCTGGCCGGGCTGGCGGCGCTGCCGCTGACCGGCCGCTGGATCGACCGGGGCGCCCGCAGCCTGCCGGTGGCGGCCACCCTGCTGGTGCGGGCCGCGGGGGTCGGCGTGCTGCTGGGGACCCGCGGGCCGCTCGGCTTCACAGCGGCGGCGGTGCTGCTGGGGCTGGGCAGCCAGTCCTGGCCGACCGCGCACGCCGCCACCGTCACCGCCCTGGTCGCCGGCCGGACCAGGGACGCCGCGCTGGCGGCCGGCCGCTCGCTGCGCAACGCCGGGCTCGGCGGCGGCGCGCTGCTCGCCACCGTGGCGATGGCCGGCGGCACGGGGACGCTCCGGGCGCTGGCGGTGCTGACCGCGCTGGCCTGCCTGCTGGCCGCCGCCCTGGTCTGGTCGCTACGGATCTCGGTGCCCGCCACGCCCCGCGCCGCGACCACCGCGGCAAGCGCGGCAGCGAGCACGGCGGCGAGCACCGCCGAGCCATCGCCCCAGGCCGGGGCCCCGGTCCCGGTCCCGGTCCCGGCGGACGGCCGCGGCGGGCGCCTCGGCCTCCTGCTCAACGTGGCGAACCTGCCGTTCGCGTTCTGCTTCGACGTGCTGGAGGTGGCCCTGCCGGCCCTGCTGGTGACCCGGCTGCATGTCTCGCCGGCCTGGTCCTCGGGGATCTTCGTGGGCAACACGGTGCTGGTGATCACCACCCAGCTGGCGGTCGTCCTGCGGCTCGCGCGGCGCTCCCGCCGGGGCGTGCTGGCCGCCTCCGGCGTGCTGCTGGCGACCGCCTACCTGGGCTTCTGGGCCGCGGGCTCGCTCGGCGGCGCCGCCGGCGCGGCCGGGCTCTGCGCGGTGGCCGTGCTGTACACCGCCGGGGAGATCCTCTACACCGGGACCGGGACGGCCCTGGTGGTGTCGGCCGCCGCACCGGCGCAGCTGGGCCGGGCGCTGGCGCGCTGGGAGCTGTCGAGCGGACTGGGCCGGGCCGCCGCTCCGGCCACCCTCACCGCGCTGCTGGCGCTGGGCCCCGGCGTGCTCTGGACGGTCCTGGCGGCGGCCACCCTGCTCGGCGCGGCGGCCGTGCGGCGGTTCGGTCCGGCGCTCTGAACAGCGGCCACCGACACGGTCGCGATCCGGGCCGCCAGGTGGAGCAGCAGCGTCGCCCACACGCGGGGAGTGGACACCGTGGAATCGGCGGCGGGCACGGGCTCGCCCCGGGCGGCGCGGGCACTGCCGCTGTTGTTCGTCGCCAGCGCACTCCGGTACGCCGCAAGCGCACCGGTGCGAATTCCCATCGCCCGCCGCAGTCGAACAGGCCGGGGCGACCTACGGACCTGGACGCCCGACGTACGCGTCAGCCGACCCGAAGACCCACCGCCAGGGTCAGTTCGAGGACCCGGTGCGGTGATGCGAGATCCGGGAACAGCTCCCGCAGCTGCGACATCCGGTACCGGACCGTCTGAGGGTGGACGAACAACGCCGCCGCCACCTCGTCCCGCCTGCCCTGGTGCAGCAGCCACGCCCGCAACGTCTCCTCCAGCCGCCGTGCGGTCGTGACGGGCAGGGTCCGCAACGGTGCGAGGGCTCGGGCCCGCAGGTCTGCGAACGCGTCCGCGTCGGCGCTCAGCACCAGCTCGGGCAGGTGGTCCTCGGTGTCGCGAATGTCGGGGGAGAGGGAGCGCGCGCGGACGGCTCGCGCGTAGGAGGCGGACGCACGGGTCCACGGCCGCGCCGGGCCGACCACGACGGTGCGCTCGGTCAGCTGCCGCAGGAGGTGGGACCGGTCGGCATCGGGGACGAGCAGCACGCCGGTGGCGTCGGGCAGGTCGTCGAGGACGAGCGTGCCCGGGGTGAGCGTGCGGTAGGCGGGCCGGGCCTGGGCGGCGGGCAGCAGCAGCGCGGTCAGCGAAACCGGGGGCTGCCACCCGGCCCGTTGGGCAGAGGCCAGCAGCACGTCCGGGCTCGCGCCGGCGAGGAGGTCGCGGGTCAGGTCCTCCAGGTGGCGCTCGTGGGCCCTGCCCCGGGCGGCCAGTTCGTCGGCGTGGCCCGCGGCGCTGGCGGCGGAGAGCTCGTCGATGTAGGCGAAGGTCAGCTCGGCGAACTTGGCGACCTCGGCGGCGGGCAGACCCGCGGGTACCGCACCCGCTGCCAGGCACCGCCAGGCCACCCGGGCGCCGACGCGGTAGGCGCTGAGCAGCGCGTCCATCGAACGGCCGTCGCGCACCTCGCCGCGGCCCAGCTCGTAGGCCGCGTCACTGGCGTCACCACCCGTGGCGTTCCCGCTCGCGAGGTCCAGGTAGTGCCCCAGGGCGGTGCGGACGGCTCGGCGGATGGTGCCGCCCATGCGGCCCGAAAGGGCGTTCGCGTAGGGAGGGACCTCCTCGATGACCGCCTCGACGACCTCGTCGGCGGTGGCCGTCAGCGCGGCCCGAATCGCGGTGACCGTCGTCTCATCCAGGACCAGCTCGCTGGCCCTGCGGATGGCCTGGCTCATGGTTCTGTTCCCTGCGAACAATTCGGTTGACCAGATTTACGTCCTATGGTCAGGACTTTACGCCCTGAGGCGCAGCAAGCTGGGGGTATGACGACTGCAGCCCTCCGCGGCAGGGCATGGAAACTGCTCGAGATGGTCACGACGCCGCTGCTGCCGTCGGACTACCTCGACCTGGTCAGCCCGCTGCGTGCCGGCGCCGACCTTCGGGGGCGCATCGAGGCCGTGCACCGCGAGACGGGTGACGCCGCGACCATCGTGATCAGGCCGGGACGGGGCTGGCGCGGCCACACGGCCGGTCAGTACCTGCGGATCGGGGTCGACGTCGACGGGAGGCGCCTGTGGCGCGCCTACTCCATCACCTCACCGACCGACCGCCGGGACGGCCGCGTCACGATCACCGTGAAGGCGATCCCGGACGGCAAGGTCAGCAACCACCTGGTCCACCGGGCCACACCGGGCACGCTGATCCAGCTCGACCAGTCGGCCGGTGACTTCGTGCTGCCGCGTGCCAAGCCCGCCAAGGTGCTCTACCTGACGGCCGGCAGCGGCATCACACCCGCGATGGGCATGCTGCGCGACACCGGGTTCGACGACGTCGTCATGGTCCACTGCGCACCGCGGCCGCGGGACGTGATCTTCCGCGAGGAACTGCACGACCTGGTCGCGGCCGGGAAGCTGCGCCTCACCGAGGTGCACACCGACACGGAGGGCAGGCTCGACATCGCCCGTCTGGGCGAACTCGTGCCCGACTGGGCCGAGCGCGAGACCTGGGCCTGCGGGCCCGCGGGCCTGCTCGACGCCGCGGAGGGGCACTGGACCGAGCACGGCCTCCGGGAGCGCCTGCACACCGAACGCTTCCGCCCCCGCACCGTCGTCGCCGGCGACGGCGGCGAGGTCACCTTCAGTGCCACCGGCAGGACCGTCGACGCGAACGGCGCCACGCCGTTGCTGGACGTCGGCGAGGAGGCCGGCGTGCTCATGCCCTCCGGGTGCCGCATGGGCATCTGCTTCGGCTGCGTCACGCCGCTCAAGGCGGGCGCCGTCCGCGACCTGCGCACCGGCGAGATCACCGAGGCCGAGCCGGGCGTCCTCATCCAGACCTGCGTGTCCGCCGCGGCGGGCCCCTGCGACATCGAACGGTAGGCGCCTTGACAGCCATCGACCCCACCGCCCACCTGACCGCGGAGCAGATCGAGGAGCTCGGCCGCGAACTGGACGCGATCCGCGACGAGGTGATCGCCGGCCGCGGTGCGAAGGACGCCGCCTACATCCGCAAGGTCATCTCGGCCCAGCGCAAGCTCGAGCTGGCCAGCCGGGGCGTGCTGCTCTTCTCGATCTTCCCGCCCGCGTGGCTGCTCGGCACTGCCGGCCTGTCCGTGGCGAAGATCATGGACAACATGGAGATCGGCCACAACGTCCTGCACGGTCAGTGGGACTGGATGCGGGACCCGAAGATCCACTCCACCACCTGGGAGTGGGACCACGTCTCGCCGTCCGAGCAGTGGAAGCACTCGCACAACGAGCTGCACCACACGTACACCAACGTGATCGGCAAGGACAACGACCTCGGCTACGGCATCATGCGCGTCGACGAGGACCAGAAGTGGCACCCGGCCCACCTCGGCCAGCCGCTGTGGAACCTCGTCAACGCCTGCTTCTTCGAGTACGGCATCGCGGCGTACGACCTGGAGCTCGGCAAGAACCTGCAGAAGCGCCACCGCAGGAGCCCGGAGTTCCGCGCGCGGGCCAGGGCCGTGGGCCGCAAGATCCGCAAGCAGGTGCTCAAGGACTACGTGATCCACCCGCTGCTGTCGGGCCCCTCGTTCCTCCCCACGCTCGCCGCCACGTTCACCGCGAACGTGGTCCGCAACGTCTGGACCCACTCGGTCATCATGTGCGGGCACTTCCCCGAGGGCGTCCAGGTCTTCGAGCGCCGGTCGGTCGACGGCGAGACGCGCGGCCAGTGGTACCTGCGCCAGATGATGGGCTCGGCGAACATCAGCGGCAGCAGGGCGATGCACTTCATGACCGGCAACCTGTCGCACCAGATCGAGCACCACCTGTTCCCGGACCTGCCGAGCAACCGGTACGCCGACGTGGCGGTGAAGGTGCGCGCGCTGTTCGAGAAGTACGAGCTGGAGTACGTCACCGGGCCGCTGCCCAAGCAGGTGTTCTCCGCGTGGCGCAAGGTCTTCCGGCTCTCGCTGCCGAACAGGAGGCCCAAGGTCACGACGCCGGCCCGCGAGCCGGAGGTCCTCGCGGCCTGAGGGTCAGCGCAGCGCCGGGTGGTCGGCGACGACGGTGCAGGAGCCGGGGGCGATCTCGGTGAAGCCGGCGTCGTGCACCACCGGGAGCGGGCCGGCGGTCAGTTCGGCCCAGCGCGCCGGGTCCGCGGTGCGGACCGCCAGCGCGAAGCCGTTCTGCTCCCACTCCTTGCGCTGCGCCTCGTCCAGCTGCCACCAGGCGAGCTGCGCGGCGTGGCCGGTCTGCGCCATGGTCTTGCCCGCGCTCATCTCCAGCTCGGGGTTGAGCCAGAGCACCGGCAGGTCCGCGGGCACCGCCGGGAGCCCGACGTCCTCGGGGTCGCTCAGGTCGGTGCCCGAGACCTGGAGCTTGGCCAGCTCCTTGGGCCAGCCGTCCAGCGGGATCGGCGGGTAGACGCGCACCTCGGCGGCACTCCCGGTGACGGTGATGCCGGGCAGCTCGGCCGCCTTGCGCCACTCGCCGCCGCGGGCCCGGCGGACCACCTTGCGGATCCGGGCGTCCTCCCAGGAGCGCATCGCCTGCGCCCACTCGCCCTCGTCGCGCGCGCGGGGGTCGGCGAGCATCGTGAGCACGGCGCGGGCCGAGGTCTGCAGCGCGTCGGTCCGGGCCGGCGGGTCGGCCTTCTCCAGGTGCAGCACCAGCGGCAGCACGAACTGCGGGTTGGCGTCGCGGTCACTGGGGTCGGCGGCGGGGCTCGGGGCGTCGAACGGTGCGGTCACCCCCACAGCATGCCAGGCGGCGCCGACCGGCCCGCCACCGCGGCGGCCCCCGCCGGCGGCCCGCCCGGCACCCGCCCGCAGCTCAGCGGCGGTAGCCGCGTCCCGGCTCGCGCTCCTCGGCCTCCTCGTAGGTGAGGAACCAGCCCTCGGGGTGGGTGGCGGCGAGCTGGGTGTCCAGGCGGACCGCGCTGTCCTCGTCCGGGTCCTGGCCGGCCAGGTCGTAGACGCCGAGCAGCTCGTCCGCGCAGCCGTCCCAGTCGTAGTCGTACAGGTCGGCGGGCAGGTCGCCCATCAGGTCGGCGACGGCCTGCGGCTGCGAGCCGAGCAGCGAGCGGGCGTCCACCAGAGCCAGCCGCAGGGCCAGCTCCTCGCCGGGACAGCGCGGCAGCGGCCACTCGCCCAGGCCCAGGTCCTCGGCCAGGTCGTCGAAGGCCCGGGCCATCGCCTTGCGCCAGGACCGGTGCATCGTCCAACTGCGGCGCGGCAGGCGGGCGAAGACGGCCCAGTCCTGGTCGTCACCGTCGGTCACCGGCTCGTCGCCGTGCTCGTCCAGGTCGTCGTAGGCGGCGTCGGCGAGCGCGAGCAGCTGGGTGTGCAGCAGGCACGCGGTGCGCGGGGTGAGGGTCCAGTCGCCGGACTCGCCGTCCTCGCCGTCGAGCGGGAAGAGCTCGGCGAAGTCCGGGGCGAAGTCGTCGGTGGTGCTGATCTCCAGCGTGCCGCCGATCGCCTCGATGCCGGGCATCGCGCCGATCAGCCGGTCCGGGTGCAGGAGCGCGCCGAGCGCGGCGTGCGGGTCCTCGGCCACCTCGCGCATCAGTTCCGCGCGCTGGGCCGCCGGGTCGATGCCGGAGAAGTCGAGCTCCTCGACGGCGGCCAGTGCGGCGGCGCGCAACGCGGGCCAGTCGGTGATCCGGATCCCGAGCACCACCGTCGCCTCGATCTCCAGAGCATCCGGATTGTCCGTTGCGCCCGACCCCTGCGGATGATCACTCTGCTCGCCCATGCGACAAGGTTTACAGACCGTAGCACGGGAGTCCACTGACGGGTTCGGACATGTTTCCGCGAGCGCCGCCGCAGGTCGGGGCGCGGGGCCGGATCGGCCCGCGCGACCTCCGGCCGGGCGGTGCGGGCGGCGGCTTCGGGGGTGGCTGCCGGACCGGGGCCGGTCGGGGCCGCACGATGGGGCCATGAGCAACCTTGACGAGTACGGCGGCGGGCCGGGGCCCGGCGCGGACATCCTGGTGGTCACCACCAACGACGTGCCGGGCCACCGGGTGGACCGGGTGATCGGGGAGGTCTTCGGGCTGACCGTGCGCAGCCGGCACATCGGCACCCAGATCGGCGCCTCGCTGAAGTCGATGATGGGCGGCGAGCTGCGCGGCCTGACCAAGACCCTGGTGGAGAGCCGCAACCAGGCGATGGAACGGCTGATCGAGCAGACCCGGGCGCGCGGCGGCAACGCGGTGCTGATGATGCGCTTCGACGTCACCGAGGCGGCCGATCTGGGCACCGAGATCTGCGCCTACGGAACGGCGGTGGTGATCAGCCCGCTGCAGGGCTGACCGCCGCCGGTGCGCCGGTGGAACAAAGGCTCTCGGCGCCGATGTTTCACCGGCGTGACTGTTGATACCGCAACAAGAGTCGACGTGGTCGTGATCGGCGCGGGCCAGGCCGGCCTCTCGGCCGCCTACCACCTGCGCCGACGCGGCTTCGTGCCGCACCGGGACTTCGTGGTGCTGGACGCCGACGACGCGCCCGGCGGGGCCTGGGCGCACCGCTCGCCCTCGCTGCGGATGGCGACCGTGCACGGCTTCCACGACCTGCCGGACTTCGAGCTGCCCGCGCCCGACCCGCAGGCGCCCGCCCGCGAGGTGGTCCCCGGCTACTTCGCCGCCTACGAGGCCCGGCACGCCCTGCCGGTGGTGCGCCCGGTGCGCGTCACCGCGGTGCGCGCCGAGCCCGGCGGTGACCGCCTGCTGGTCGAGTCGGCGGCCGGCACCTGGTCGACCCGGGCGCTGGTCAACGCCACCGGCACCTGGACCCGCCCCTTCCTGCCGCACTACCCGGGTCACTTCGCGGGCCGCCAGCTGCACTACGCCGACTACCGGGGGCCCGCGGAGTTCGCCGGGCGGACGGTGGCGGTGGTCGGCGGCGGTGCCTCCGCGATCCAGCTGCTCTCGGAGCTGGCGGCGGTGGGCCGCACGCTCTGGGTGACCCGCCGCGAGCCGGTCTTCCGCGAGGGACCGTTCGGCGAGCAGGACGGGCGGGCGGCCGTGGCGCTGGTGGAGGAGCGGGTGCGCCAGGGGTTGCCGGTGCGCAGCGTGGTCAGCGTGACCGGACTGGGCCCCTCGGTGGCGCTGCGCCGGGCCCGCGAGCTGGGCGCGCTGCACCGCGAGCCGATGTTCGACCGGCTCACCGAGCACGGGCTGGCCTGGGGCGAACGGGAGGTGGCGGTGGACGCGGTGATCTGGGCCACCGGCTTTCGCGCCGAGGTCGGCCACCTGGCCCCGCTGGGACTGCGCGAGGCGGGCGGCGGGATCCGGCTGGACGGCACCCGGGCGGTGGCCGACCCGCGGATCCACCTGGTCGGCTACGGCCCGTCCGCCTCGACGATCGGCGCCAACCGTGCCGGGCGGGCGGCGGTCAGCGGCATCGTGCGGCTGATCGGCGCGCCCGC
Source organism: Kitasatospora nipponensis (assembly GCF_039528135.1). Lineage (NCBI taxonomy): Bacteria > Bacillati > Actinomycetota > Actinomycetes > Kitasatosporales > Streptomycetaceae > Kitasatospora > Kitasatospora nipponensis. The sequence continues at coordinate 19,755 of NZ_BAAALF010000125.1, forward strand.
CGCCGCGCAGCCCGTCCCGGCCGCGTAGCGGCGACGCCGCAACGGGCCGCCCGGCACCGCCTCAGGCGTCGTAGTCGACCGTCACCTTGTCGGAGACCGGCCGGGCCTGGCAGGTCAGCACGTAGCCGGCCGCCAGCTCCTTCTCCTCCAGCGCGAAGTTGCGGCGCATCTCCACCTCGCCCTCGGTGACCTGCGCCCGGCAGGTCCCGCAGACCCCGCCCTTGCAGGCGAAGGGCAGGTCGGGGCGGGCGTGCTGGGCCCCGTCCAGGACGCTGCGGTCGCGCGGCAGCCGCAGCGCGCTGCGCCGCCCGTCCAGCACCAGGGTGACCTCGCTGTACCCCTCGGCCGCGCCCTGCGGCTCGGCCGGGCGCTCGGCGAACGGCTCGTCCTCGGCGTGGAAGAGCTCCTGGTGCACGGTGGCGCCCGGCACGCCGAGGCCGGTCAGCAGGGTGCGCGCGTCGGTGACCATCGCGTGCGGCCCGCAGAGCCACCAGTGGCCCACCGCCGGCACGTCCACCAGCGCCGTCAGCAGCGCGCCGACCCGCTCGGTGTCCAGCCGCCCGCTGAGCAGTTCGGCGTCGCGGGCCTCCCGGGAGAGCACGTGGACCAGCTCGAACCGCTCCAGGTAGCGGTCCTTCAGGTCGGCCAGCTCGTCGGCGAACATCACGGTGTCGCTGCGCCGGTTGCCGTAGAGGAGCGTGACGGCGGCCTCGGGGTGGGCGGCCAGCACGGTGCCGGCGATCGAGAGCATCGGCGTGATGCCGGAGCCGGCCGCGATCAGCACGTGCCGGGTGGGGGTGTCGAGGTCGGCGGTGAAGGCGCCGCCGGGCGGCAGCACCTCGATGGTGTCCCCGACCGCGGCCCGGCGCACCAGCTGCCCCGAGAAGAAGCCGCCGGGCACCTCGCGCACCGCGATCCGCAGCGGGCCGCCGACCGGCGAGCAGATCGAGTACGAACGCCGCTCGTCGGCGCCCTCCTCGGTGACCTGGCGCACGGTCAGCGACTGGCCGGCCAGGAAGGTGTAGTCGCCGGCGAGCTCGGCCGGGACGTCGAAGGTGACGGCCACGGCGTCGTCGCAGAGGCGGTCGACGGCGGCGATCCGCAGGGGGTGGAACTGCGCGCGGCGCGGCGCCATCAGATCTCCTTCATACGTTCGAACGGCTCACGGCAGGCGCGGCAGCGCCAGAGCGCCTTGCAGGCGGTGGAGCCGAAGCGGGACAGCTCCTCGGTGTCGGGCGAGCCGCACTGCGGGCAGTCGACCAGCAGCCGGGTGGGGCCCAGCCGCAGCGGCACCGGCGCGCCGGCCGGGGACGGCGGGGCGATGCCGGCGGCGGCGAGCTTGGCCCGGCCGGCGTCCGTGATCAGGTCGGTGCTCCACGGCGGATCCAGCCGCAGCCGGACCCGGACGTCGGTGAAGCCCGCCGCGCCCAGCTTCAGCCGCACGTCGGCGGCCATCTCGGCGACCGCCGGGCAGCCGGAGTAGGTCGGGGTGAGCCAGACCGTCAGGGCCTGCCCGTCGGGGCCGTCCTGCTCGTCCTGCTCGACGCCGGCGAGCACGCCCAGGTCGGCCAGGGTGAGCATCGGCAGCTCGGGATCGGGGACCGTGCCGGCGATCTCGGCGGCGTGCCGGGCGGCCAGGGTGGTCACCATGTCGCCCCCGGGTGCTCGCGGGCCACGCACTGCAGCTCGGCCAGCAGCGGGCCCAGCGCCTCGGTGTGCACGCCCTCGCGGCCCGCCCGCCCGCCGACCCGGGCCATCGGCGCGGCGCCGGGCACCACCAGGGTGGCCTCGGCGATCACGGCGGCCAGCTCCTCGAGCACGCCCGCGCGCAGCTCGGCCGGGTCCACGCCGAGCCGCAGCTCCACCTCGTGCGCGGTGAACAGCTCGTCCAGCAGCGGCCAGACCGCGTCCAGGCCGGCCTGCATCCGCTGCGCGGAGTACGGCGTGCCGTCGCCGAGGCGGACCGTCCAGGCGGCGGCGTACTCCTGGTGGTAGGCCAGCTCCTTGGCGCCCCGCACGGCCACCGAGGTCAGCACCGCGTCCAGCTCGGCGCGGGTGTCGGCCAGCCGCAGGTAGAGCGCGCGGCGGGCGGTGGCGAAGACCAGCAGCCGGGCGATGGAGTAGCCGAAGTCACCGTTCTCGGCCTCCACCAGCCGCACGTTGTGGAACTCGTGCTCGGCGCGCCAGTAGGCGAAGTCGTCCTCGGTGCGACCGGTGCCGTCCGCCTGGCCGGCCCGGGTGAGCAGCAGCCGGGCCTGACCGAGCAGGTCGAGGCCGAGGTTGGCCAGCGCCACCTCCTCCTCCAGCTCGGGAGCCCGGGTGCACCACTCGATCAGTCGCTGGGACAGGATCAGGGCGTCGTCGCCGAGCAGCTGGCAGTAGAGCGAGAGGTCGGCCCCGTCGACGTCCGGCGCGAGCGCGGTGTCGACGCCGAGCAGCGGGTCGGCGAAACCGGTGCCGTAGGCCCAGCGGGCCTCGGCCTCCTGGTCCGACTGGGCCAGGCCCAGGTAGACGTGGTCGTCGACGCCGTGGCCGTGCGGGGCGTGGCGGTCCGTCATGGGGGTCCCCCGTCAGATGTGCGGGACATCCTCGGGGATGTCGTAGAAGGTCGGGTGGCGGTAGACCTTGTCGCCGCTGGGCTCGAAGAACGGGTCGCGCTCGTCGGGCGCGGAGGCGGTGATGGCCTGCGAGCGGACCACCCACAGGCTCACCCCCTCGTTGCGGCGGGTGTAGAGGTCGCGGGCGTTCAGCAGCGCCATCCGGTCGTCCGGGGCGTGCAGCGAGCCGACGTGCACGTGGTTGAGGCCGCGCCGGGGACGCACGAAGACCTCGTACAGCGGCCAGCCGGCCTTGGAGTCACTCACTGCTCTGTCCCTTGCTCTTGTCGGCGTAGGCCGTGGCGGCCTCGCGCACCCAGGCGCCGTCCTCGTGGGCCGCGCGGCGGCGGTCGATCCGCTGCGCGTTGCACGGGCCCTGGCCCTTGATCACCTGCTGCAGCTCGGACCAGTCGGGCTCGCCGAAGTCCCAGCTGTCGCGCTGCTCGTTCCAGCGCAGGGCCGGGTCGGGCAGGGTGACGCCCAGGTGCTCGGCCTGCGGGACCGTCATGTCGACGAACCGCTGGCGCAGCTCGTCGTTGGTGTGCCGCTTGATCCGCCAGGCCATCGACTGCGCGGTGTTCGGCGAGTCGCCGTCCGGCGGGCCGAACATCATCAGCGAGGGCCACCACCAGCGGTCCACCGCGTCCTGCACCATCCGGCGCTGGGCCTCGGTGCCGCGCATCAGGGTCATCAGCAGCTCGTAGCCCTGCCGCTGGTGGAAGGACTCCTCCTTGCAGACCCGCACCATGGCCCGCGCGTAGGGGCCGTAGCTGCAGCGGCAGAGCGGGACCTGGTTGCAGATCGCGGCGCCGTCCACCAGCCAGCCGATCACGCCGACGTCGGCGAACGTCAGGGTCGGGTAGTTGAAGATCGAGGAGTACTTCTGGCGACCGCTGATCAGCTTCTCGGTCAGCTCGGCGCGGTCCACGCCCAGCGTCTCGGCGGCCGCGTAGAGGTAGAGCCCGTGGCCCGCCTCGTCCTGGGCCTTGGCGAGCAGGATCGCCTTGCGGCGCAGCGAGGGCGCCCGGCTGAGCCAGTTCCCCTCGGGCTGCATGCCGATGATCTCGGAGTGCGCGTGCTGGGCGATCTGGCGGACCAGCGTCGCCCGGTAGGCGTCCGGCATCCAGTCGCGCGGCTCGATCCGCTGCTCCGCGGCGATCACCGCGTCGAAGTGTTCGGCCGGTGCGCTGGGCTCGGCGGGCCCGATCGGCCCTTCGGCCTCGGTGGACAGTGCCACGATGACGACTCCTCCCGACTGACCGTTCGGTCGGTTCCATTGTGAAGCCAACGACCCGCCCGTGACAAGCACCTACCGGGACGGGGTGACCCGGTACGGGGATCAGGGGCGGGGCCGGAGCGGCCGCTCGCGGGGGCGCACGCGCCGGAGGGCGGGCCCCGGCACAGGGCCGGGACCCGCCCTCCGGGCGGTGCGGGGTCGGTCAGGAACGGGCCCGCAGCCGCGGCAGCGGCACCGCGAGCAGCCCGGCCAGCAGGGCGATCCGCGGGGCCAGCTCGTCCAGCTGGATGTGCTCGTCGCGGGCGTGCGGGCCCGCGCCGCGCGCCCCGAGCCCGTCCAGGGTGGGCAGGCCGCGCGCCCCGGCGAGGTTGGTGTCACCGGCGCCGCCGGCCGGCGCACCGTCCAGCTGCTGCCCCAGTGCCGCCGCCAGCGAGCGGACGTGCCGCAGCAGCAGGTTGCCGGACCGCTCCGGCCAGGCCGGCCGGCTGGAGAGCACCTCGGTGTGCACCAGCGCACCGGGACGCAGCGCGGTCAGGTGGGCCAGCGTGTCCAGCGTGCTGGCCTGCGCCTCGGGGGTGGCGAAGCGCAGGCCCAGCTCCGCCTCGGCCTGCCCCGCCACCACGTTCGCCCGGGTGCCGCCGGTGATCCGGCCGGTGTTCAGCTCGGTCCCGGGGGCACGGGCCAGGCCGCGCACCGCGACCAGCTGGTCGACCAGCTCGTCCACCGCGGACGTGCCGTCCTCGGGGTGGCTGCCCGCGTGCGCCTCGTGGCCGGTGACCGTCAGGCGCACCCGGGTACTGCCCCGGCGGGCGGTCTTCAGCCGGCCGTCCGCGTGCGGCGGTTCCAGGCCCAGGACGGCGGCGGCGCCGGGGAGCTGGCGCCCCACCACGCGGCGGCCGTCCGGGCTGCCGACCTCCTCGTCCGCGGTGACCACCACGCGCACCGAGCGGTGCGGGCGCAGGCCCAGGTCGGCAAGGAGGGCGAAGGCGCCTTCGAGGAGGGCCAGACCGGCCTTCATGTCGAGCACGCCGGGGCCGCTGAGCACGCCGTCGTGCTCGGTCACCGGCCAGTCGGCGAGCGTGCCGACCGGCCAGACGGTGTCGTGGTGCCCCACGAAGAGCAGGTGCGGGAGGCTCTCGTCCTGGCCGGGCCAGTGCAGCAGCAGGTGGTCGCCGGCCACGCCCGGCTCGCGGCGGGCCAGGGTGCCGGTGGCCCGGTAGCCGGTCGAGAGCTCCTCGGCCAGCGCGTTCAGGCGTTCGGCGTCGCCGCTGGGCGACTCCATCCGGGCCAGGTCCACGCAGCGCCGGCGCACCGCGCCGGAGAGCGTGCCGGCCCGCGAGGCCAGCGCCCGGGGCAGACCGGGCAGCGCCTCGGACCTGGCGGCGGGGTCCTCGCCCGCGGCGTCGGGCGCCGGCCACCGCGCGTCGCCGACCCCGCTGAGTACGGGAAGCCACCGCGGAGGT
>NZ_BAAALF010000126.1:0-24965 GCF_039528135.1 Kitasatospora nipponensis
TCGGCCCGCAGGGCCTTCAGCAGCCGGCGCAGGGCCCGTGCGAGGGACTCGACGGGCTCGACGGGCGCCGCCGACCCGATGGGCGACGGCGCGGCGCGGGCCAGCCACGCCCGCCCCGGTGGCGCCCGAAGCCGTTCAGCACGTCCCCACCCCCGCTCTCCGCCCGGCGCGGGTCCGTCCGAGCACGACGGCGGGCGAGCCGGCGGTGGCGGCGGAGCCGGTGTCAGCGGGGTCGGTGTCAGCGGGGTCGATCGAGCGGCGCCGCAGCACGGCGACGGCGGACCGCAGGCCCGCCCGGTCCCCCGTCGTGCAGTGGATCCGCAGCACCACGCCCACGCCCCCGTCCCTTAGCGCGCCACGCCGATCGTTCCGGTCGGCGCCGAACAGCTGGCGCGGGGACCGTCACGGAAGCGACGATACCCAGTGCGGAGCCGGCCCGGGAGGGTCGGCCGGCCAGTTCTCCGAACTTCGGTTCGGAGCCGCCCGCCCCGGGCCGGCCGCCCCCACGGTCGGTCAGGTCTCGCTGCCCGCCAGGTAGACGCCGAACACCGCGCCCTGCGGGTCGCGCAGCACCGCGATCCGCGGCCCCTCCGGCATCGCCGTCGGCGGCATCAGCACCTCGGCGCCGGCCGTGGCGGCCGCGCTCACGGTGGCGTCCACGTCGGCCACCGAGAAGTACGGCAGCCAGTGCGGCGGCACCTCCGGCGGGAACTGCTCGCCCATCACGGCCATCCCGCCGAAGTCGGCGCCCTCCAGGCCGAACTGGGTGTACATCTCGCCGTGGGTGATGCTCCAGCCGAAGACCCGGTGGTAGAACGCCACCGAGCCGACCGGGTCGCGGGTCTGCAACTCGGCCCAGCCGAGCGAGCCGGGCTCGTTGATCAGCCCCGCGCCCGCGAACTCCCGGGCCTGCCAGATCGAGAAGACCGCGCCGCTGGGGTCGGCGAGGATCGCGAAGCGGCCCAGGTCGAGCACGTCCATCGGCTCCATCAGCGCCGAGCCGCCCGCCTCGGTGACCGCGGCCGCCGTCTCGTCGGCGCCGTGCACCGCGAAGGAGATGGTCCAGGCGGTCGGCTGCTCGGGGTCCGGACGCTGGACCAGTCCGGCCACCGGCGCCTCGCCCAGCGAGAACGTGGCGTACCCGCCCGCCTCGGGCCGCGGGTCGACCTCGGCCCGCCAGCCGAAGACCGTCCCGTAGAAGGCGGTGGCGGCCTGCGTGTCGGACGTGCTCAGTTCCACCCAGCACGGGGCTCCGGTGACCAGCCCGGTGTTCTTCATCTGAGTCCTTTCGTGGATGCCCCCGGCTTCAGCCGGGGGAGGAAGCGAAATTCCTGGGATCAGGACAGCCGGCTGCGATTGGTCGTCAAAGCGGACCGCAGTGCTCTGACCCGCAGGTTTGATCATTGATCTGTGGCGCCGCTAGTTTGTGGGGGGTGGCCACGACCCACATGAAGCGGGGTTATCGGTACCGCTTCTATCCGACCGATGCGCAGGCGGCTGAGCTGTCGCGCACGTTCGGATGTGTCAGGAAGGTCTACAACATGGCGTTGCAGGCCCGCACGGAGGCGTGGACGCTGCGCCGGGAGCGGGTCGACTACAACGCCACCAGTGCCATGCTGACGGCGTGGAAGAAGACCGAGGAACTGGCCTACCTGTCCGAGGTGTCGTCGGTTCCGTTGCAGCAGACGCTGCGGCACCTGCAGGGAGCGTTCGGCAGCTTCTGGGCCGGGCGGACGAAGTACCCGACGTTCAAGTCCCGGAAGAGGTCCCGGAAGTCCGCCGAGTACACCACCAGCGGTTTCCGCTTCCGTGACGGCGGGCTGACGCTGGCGAAGATGGCGCAGCCGCTGGCCGTCGTGTGGTCGCGTCCGCTGCCCGATGGTGCGGCGCCGACCACGGTGACCGTCTCGCAGGACGCTGCCGGGCGTTGGTTCGTCTCCCTGCTGTGCGACGACCGGCCGACGATGCCCACCCCGGTCAGCAGGGCGGTGGGTGTCGACGCCGGGATCACCAGTCTGATGACGCTCTCCACCGGGGAGAAGATCACCAACCCCCGGCACGAGCGCAAGGACCGCGAACGTCTCGCCAGGGCCCAACGGGACCTTGCCCGCAAAGCCGGAGGCGAGGGTGCCAATCGGGCGAAGGCCCGGCTCAAGGTCGGCCGGGTGCATGCCCGGATCGCGGATCGGCGCAGGGACTTCCTGCACAAGCTCACCACTCGACTCGTTCGTGAGAACCAAACGATCGTGATCGAGGACCTGACCGTCCGGAACATGCTCAAGAACCGCAAGCTGGCCCGCGCCATCAGTGACGCGTCCTGGAGCGAGATGCGGTCCATGCTGGAGTACAAGGCCCACTGGTACGGGCGCGAGGTGATCACCGTGGACCGGTGGTTCCCCTCGTCCAGGCTGTGCTCGGCGTGCGGCACCCTGCAGGACAGGATGCCGCTGAACGTCCGTGAGTGGACGTGCGGCTGCGGGAGGACCCACGACCGGGACGTGAACGCGGCCATCAACATCCTGGCCGCCGGACTGGCGGTTACAGCCTGTGGAGACGGTGTCAGACCTCAACGGAGCACTCCGGGCGGGCAGTCGTCGATGAAGCAGGAAGTCGTCCCAGCACCCCGCACACGCGGGGTGTCTCAGCCGCGAGGCTGAGGGGAATCTTCCCCCTTCAGGGGACAGAGGATGTCAACTGACGCTCCATCGGTTGGCGGCTGCGGACAGACCCTAGCCGTCCCGCCGCCCCGCCCCCGGCGCCGCGCCCGGGGCGGCGACCGAGTTCACCTGAGCCGCCGTCAGCCAGCCGGGCCGCCCGCCCCGCGCCGACGTCAGCCGGTCGCGCCCATCGCCCCGGCCGCCGTCGCCCGGCCGATCCGTGCGCCCATCTCCCGCAGGTGTTCGATCAGCTCGGCCGGCTCCTCCACCCGGAAGTCGCAGCCCAGCGCGAGCAGTCGGGAGGCCTGCCACTCCAGCGGGTCGGCCGCGCCGCGGATCCGGCAGCTGCCGGCGTCCAGCGGCTCCAGCTCGACGGGTGCCGAGCCCAGGCGCCGGGCGGCCTCGGCCGCCGACAGGGCCAGCACCGCCACCACCGGGTACGAGGGCGCGCTGCCGCGCAGCTTCTGCGCGACGTACGCGGCGGCGTCGGCGGCGGGCAGCTCGCGCGGCGCGGTACGGACTCCGGTGGGTCGCGGGGCGCTCATCCGGTCGGCGCGGAAGATCCGCCAGTCCTGGCGGTCGTTGTCGTAGGCGACCAGGTACCAGCGGCGCCCGGTGGCCACCAGCCGGTGCGGTTCGACCAACCGCCGGCTCGCGGCGCCGTCGCCCGCCCGGTAGCCGAAGCGCAGCTGCTCGCGGCCGGCCACCGCGGTGGCCAGCGCGGCCAGCAGCTCCGGGTCCACCTGCGGACCACCGCCGGGCAGCGGCACGGTGGCCGCGTTCAGGGCGCCGACCCGGTGCCGCAGCCGGGCCGGCAGCACCTGTTCCAGCTTGGCCAGGGCCCGCACCGAGGCGTCCTCGATGCCGCTGACCGCGCCGCCGGCCGCGGTCCGCAGCCCCACCGCGATCGCCACCGCCTCCTCGTCGTCCAGCAGCAGCGGCGGCATCGCCTTGCCGGCCGCCAGCCGGTAGCCGCCGATCGCACCCATCGAGGCCTGGACGGGGTAGCCCAGCTCGCGCAGCCGCTCGATGTCGCGCCGGATCGTGCGCGGGCTGACCCCGAGCCGCTCGGCCAGCTCGCTGCCCGGCCACTCGCGCGGCGTCTGGAGCAACGAGAGCAGGGTCAGCAGGCGCGCGGGGGTGTCCGTCATGGGATCCAGCATGCCGGAGAACTGGGACACGATCTGTCCTACATCGGCGATAGCGTCGGCGACGTCGTCGTTCGCACGTGTCGTTCCGAGAGGCAGAACTCCATTGACCACCGCACCCGCAGCCGTCATCGACCCGAAGTCGGGCGCACCCGACCGGCGGCGCTGGATCGCGCTCGCCATCGTGATGACCGCCTCGTTCATGGACCTGGTCGACGTGACCATCGTCAACATCGCGGTGCCCAGCATCCAGCACGGCCTGGGCGCCTCCTTCAGCGCGATCCAGTGGGTCACCGGCGGCTACGCGCTCGCCTTCGCGATCGGCCTGATCACCGGCGGCCGGCTCGGGGACATCTACGGCCGCAAGCGGATCTTCCTGATCGGCATCGGCGGCTTCACCCTCGCCTCCGCGCTCTGCGGGCTGGCGGGTGACCCCACGGTGCTGGTGGCCACCCGGATCCTGCAGGGCGGCACGGCCGCACTGATGGTCCCGCAGGTGCTCTCGATCATCCACGCGACCTTCCCGGCCGAGGAGCGCGGCAAGGTCTTCGGCCTCTTCGGCGCGATGGTGGGGCTCGGCGCGGTCAGCGGCCCGATGCTGGGCGCGCTGCTCACCGAGTGGAACATCGCCGGCCTGGAGTGGCGCCCGATCTTCCTGATCAACCTGCCGGTCGGCATCGCCGGCCTGCTGCTGGGCCGGCGCTACATCAGCGAGTCGCGCGCCGAACGCGTGCTGCGCCTGGACCTGGTCGGCATGCTGCTGGTCGCCGTCGGCCTGCTGATGGTGCTCTACCCGCTCACTCAGGGCCGGGAGTCCGGCTGGCCGCTGTGGGGCTTCGTGTCGATGGGCCTGAGCCTGCCGGTGCTGGCGCTCTTCGTGCGCTACGAGCAGATCAAGACCCGGCGCGACGGCTCGCCACTGGTGGAGCTCTCGCTCTTCAGGGTGCGCAGCTTCGCGGCCGGCGTCGGCGTGCAGCTGACCTTCGGCCTGGTCTGCGGGATCTTCTTCCTGGTCTGGACCCTCTACATGCAGATCGGCCTGGGCTGGAGTCCGCTGCGGGCCGGCACCACCGGCATCCCGTTCTCGCTGGCGGTCTCGGTCGCGGCCGGCCTGTCGGTGCAGGTCCTGGTGCCGCGGTTCGGCCGCAAGGTGCTGCAGGCCGGCGCGGTGGTGATGGCGGTGGGCGTGCTGCTCTACCTCTGGGAGGCGAACCGCTACGGTGCGGCCATCCACCCCTGGCAGATGGCCCTGCCGCTGGTGGTGATGGGCGCCGGGATGGGCCTGATCGTCGCCCCGCTGACGGACGCGGTGCTCAGCGAGGTGCCGCGCGAGCACGCCGGTTCCGCCTCGGGTCTGATCAGCACCACCCAGCAGCTGGGCAACGCGCTCGGTCTGGGCCTGGTCTCGGTGGCCTTCTTCGGGGTGGTGGACGACGCCCCGCACGACCAGGCGGTGGCGACGGTCTTCACCCACGCCTTCACCCACGCGATGTGGTGGCTGGTCGGCTGCCTGGCGGTGGTCTTCCTGCTGATGCTGGCGCTGCCCGCCCGCAACCGGCGCCTCGAACAGGCCCCGGGCGAGCCGGCGGACGGGCAGGACGCCGACGGGCAGGACGCGACCGGGCAGGATGCGACCGGGCAGGACGAGGTCGCCGTCGAGCTGGTCGGCTGAGCCGGCCCCCGTCGATCGACCCCGGCAGGGCCGGCACCGCGCCAACGGTGCCGGCCCTGCCGCACGTTCGGCTGCGCGGCGCGTTCAGGGGCCTGGGCTCGGCCGGCGGCTGGAGCCTCTGGGTCAACGGCGCCATCCCCTCGGGCACCCGGTTCTGGGTTGCCGTCAACGACCAGCCTGCCCACCCCTGGAACTGACGGACCGTCAAACCTCAGGGCCCGTCGCGGTGCAGGATCAGCAGCGCCGCGTCGTCCTCGGCCTCCAGTCGCTCGCCGAGGGTGTCGCGCAGGTGGTCGGCCAGCGCGGCCGGCCGCGCGGGACCGGCGGCCAGCACCTCGGCCAGCCGGTCCAGGCCCTGGTCCAGGTCCTCGCCCGGTCGCTCGACCAGGCCGTCGCTGTAGAGCAACAGGCTGTCGCCCGGCGCCAGGTGGAACGTGGTGCGCGGGTAGAGGGGCGGTCCCCACTCGGCCGGCAGTCCGAGGGGCGGGCCGCCCGCCACCTCGATCTGCTCCACCGTCCCGTCGGCGTGCCGCACCATCGGCGGCAGGTGGCCGGCGCTGGCCGCCCGGACCGCGCCGGTGGCCAGCGAGACCTGGGCGTAGAGACAGGTGGCGAACCGGTCGGCGTGCAGCTCGGTGAGGAACCCCGAGGCCCGCTTCAGCACGCTCTGCACCGAGTGCCCCTCGGCGGCGTAGGCGGTCATCGCGATCCGCAGCTGGCCCATCACGGCGGCCGCCTCCGTGTCGTGCCCCTGGACGTCGCCGATCGCCACCCCCACCGAGCCGTCCACCAGTTGCACCGCGTCGTACCAGTCGCCACCGATCCAGGTGCCGACCCGGGCGGTGCGGTAGCGCACGGCGAGCACGCCCCCGGTCAGCGTCGGCAGCCGGCGCGGCAGCATGGCGTTCTGCAGCCCGGCGGCGATCTCCCGGGACTGGTCGACCAGCATGGCCCGCTGCAGCGACTGGGCGATCGCGCTGGCGAGCGTGGTCAGCAGCGTGCGGTCCTCGCTGCTGAAGACCCGCCGGCCCTCGTAGACCAGGGCCAGGGCCCCGATCGGCCGCCCCTGGGCGGTCAGCGGCAGGAAGGCGGCGGCGGTCGCGCTGCTGTCGGTGAGCTGCTCGGCCAGGTCGGGGTAGCGGCGCAGGAAGGCCGGGCGCGAGGTGAAGAAGGCGGCCTCGCCGGAGCGCACCACGTCGTTCAGCGGCCAGGGCTCGGTCAGCCGGGCCCGGTGCACCTCGCGGATCCGCACGTTGACCTTGCCGACCGCGCCGACCAGCCGCATCCGCCCCTGGTCCAGCACCCCCAGGGTGATCCCCTGGGCGCCGAGCCGGTGCATGCTGCGCTCGCCGGTCAGCACCGCCACCACGTCGTCCACGGTCAGCGCGTCGGCCAGCGCCCGGGCCACCTCGCGCAGGGCGGCCTCCTGGCGCTGCCACTCCTCCTCGGCGGTCAGCCGCATCGCCGAGTGGGCCAGCTCCCGGGTCGCGTCGCGCACCACGCCGACCACCCGCGCGCCGCCGCCGTCCGGATCGCGCAGCACCTGGCCCTGGGTGTGCGTCCAGCGGATCGAGCCGTCCCGGCGCCGGACCCGGAAGTAGCTGCTGTAGGAGTCGCCGCGGCCCGCCGCGATGTCCTCGACCAGGTCGAGCAGCCGGGCCACCTCGTCGGCGGGGATCCGCGGCGACAGCGAGTGGGCCATCCCGTCGTACTCGTCGGGGCGCAGGTCGAAGACCTCCAGCCCGCAGGCGTCCAGCGTGAAGCGCCCGGTGGCGGGGTCCCACTCGAAGCAGCCGAACCCGTTGGCGCTCATCGCCTCCAGCCGGTCCAGGTGCGGGGCCGGGAGGCGGTCGGTGCGCCCGCTACTCGGCAGCGCCATGGAGCATCACCTGACTGGGGGCTGAGGTGGGGCGGAGCAGTTCCACCCTCGCCCCGGGGGTGACCCCCCGCCACCCGGAGGCGGCCACCCGGCCCGGGCGCCCACGGCCGGCGTCTCGATCGGCGAGCGGTCGGCGCCGCCCGCCGTCAGTCGCGCGCGCGGGGCCAGGGCCGGCCCTCGTGCCGCTCCACGCTGGTGTTGAACCGCTCCAGCGTCTCGCGCAGCTCCGCCAGCTCCCGCGGCTGCCAGTCGGCGAGCACCCGGCCGAGCGCGTCCAGTGCGCCGGCCCGGTCGGCCGCCAGCTGCTCGGCGCCCAGCGCGGTGATCCGCAGCTTGCGGGCGATGCCGCCCTCGGGGTCGGCGATCCGCTCCACCAGGTGGGCGCGGAGCATCGCCGAGGTCTGCCGGTTGACGGTCGAGGTGTCCAGCCCGAAGGCCTCGGCGAGCTGGCCGATCGACATCGGGCCCTGCACCTGCATCCGGCTGAGCAGGTGGTACGCCGAGCGGTCGAGCACCCGGCTGAAGCCGACCGGCTGGGCGGCCAGGCTGTGCCGGGAGATCAGCATCAGCTCCCGCTCGATCTCCCGCAGGGGCTCCTGCTCCCGACGCGGCTGCGCCATGACGTCCTCCGATTGCCGCTCGACCGGTTCGAGGCTACCGCCCGAGGCCCTCGTATGTATCCTGCACACCTTGTGCATTGTGCACATCAGAGGTCCGGGAGGCCCCGATGAACAGAGCGACGACCACCCCGCGCGGCGGACCGGTGGTCCCCGTGCTCGCCGCGGCGGGCATCGTGGTCGCCCTGATGCAGACCCTGGTGGTGCCGGTCATCCCGCAGCTGCCGGCGCTGCTGCACACCTCCGCGTCCAACGCCTCCTGGACCATCACCGCCACCCTGCTGGCCGGCGCGGTCGCCACCCCGGTGCTGGGCCGGCTCGGCGACATGTACGGCAAGCGGCGGATGCTGCTGGTCAGCCTCGCCGTCCTGGTGGCCGGCTCGGTGGTCTGCGCGCTGGCCGACTCACTGGCCCCGATGGTGGTGGGCCGCGCCCTGCAGGGCTGCGCGATGGGCGTCATACCGCTGGGCATCAGCATCATGCGCGACGAGCTGGCGCCCGAGCGGCTCGGCTCCGCGATGGCCCTGATGAGCTCCTCGCTCGGGGTCGGCGGCGCGCTGGGGCTGCCCGCCGCCGCGGCCATCGCCGAGCACGCCGACTGGCACGTGCTCTTCTGGGTCTCCGCGGTGATCGGCGCGGTGGTGCTGGCGCTGGTGCTGCTGCTGGTCCCGGAGTCCTCCCGGCTCACCGGCGGACGCTTCGACCTGGTGGGCGCGCTCGGGCTGTCGGCGGGCCTGCTCTGCCTGCTGCTGGCCATCTCCAAGGGCGGCGACTGGGGCTGGACCGGCGCCACCACGCTGGGCCTGGCCGGCGCCGCCGTGGTGGTCCTGCTGCTCTGGGGGGCCTGGGAGCTGCGCTGCCCGCAGCCGCTGGTCGACCTGCGGGTCTCCGCCCGGCGCCAGGTGCTGCTGACCAACCTGGCCTCCGTGGTGGTCGGCTTCTCGATGTACGCGATGTCGCTGGTCATGCCGCAGCTGCTGGAGATGCCCCGGGCCACCGGGTACGGCCTGGGCCAGTCGATGCTGATGGCGGGCCTGTGCCTGGGCCCCTCGGGACTGGTGATGATGGCGGTCTCGCCGCTGTCCGCCAGGGTGTCGGCGGCCTTCGGGCCCAAGGTCTCGCTGATGATCGGCTCGGCGGTGATCGCCTGCGGGTACGGCCTGGCCATCGTGCTGATGAGCGCCGCCTGGCAGATCGTGCTGATCGCGGCCGTCATCGGGGTGGGCATCGCCTTCGCGTACGCCTCGATGCCGGCGCTGATCATGTCGGCGGTGCCGGTCTCCGAGACCGCGGCCGCCAACGGCCTCAACACGCTGATGCGCTCGATCGGCACCTCCTCCTCCAGCGCCGTGATCGGCGTGGTGCTCGCGCACCTGACCACGCCGTTCGGGCCCTACCGGCTGCCCTCGCAGGCGGGCTTCCGAACCACCCTGGCGCTGGGCTGCGCGACCGCGGTGGCCGCCGTGCTGGTCGCGTCCAGCCGCCCGGGCCGCCGCGCGGGCGTCGGTGGGGGTCGCCGTGCGGTACGCCGCCCTAACCCGGGGCCCCCGCGCGGGCCCCGCCGCCGCGGCGCGGGCCGCCGCGCCCGCCGCCCACAGCGACACCCCGGCCCCCGCGGACGCCCGTCCGTAGGGCACGCCGACAACGCTTCGGGGTGACTCGCCGCGCGTCCCAGCGGGGAGGATCTGCGTGTGGAGACGACAGCTGGAACAACGGGTCTACGACTGGGTACCGCGCAGGGCCGCTGGGTGGTGGCGGCGGCGGCCCTCGGCTCGGGCATGGCGATGCTCGACGGCACGGTGGTCAACGTCGCGCTGCCGTCGATCGGCGCCGACCTCGGCGCCTCGCTGGCCGCGCTGCAGTGGACCGTCAACGCCTACCTGCTCACGCTGGCGGGCCTGATCCTGCTCGGCGGCGCGCTGGGCGACCGGTACGGCCGGCGCCGGGTCTTCGTGATCGGCGTCGTCTGGTTCGCCGGCGCCTCGGCGCTCTGCGCGATCGCGCCCGGAGTGGGCGTGCTGATCGCGGCCCGCGCCCTGCAGGGCATCGGCGGCGCGCTGCTCACTCCGGGCTCACTGGCCCTGCTGCAGGCGAGCTTCCACCCCGACGACCGGTCGGCGGCGGTCGGCGCCTGGTCCGGGCTCGGCGGCGTGGCCACTGCGGTGGGCCCCTTCCTGGGCGGCTGGCTGGTCAGCGGTCCCGGCTGGCGCTGGATCTTCCTGCTGAACGTGCCGGTGGCCGTGGTGGTGGCCTTCCTGACCGTCCGCCACGTGCCGGAGAGCCGCGATGAGCAGGAAGTCGGCCGGTTCGACGTCTCGGGCGCGGTGCTGGCCGCCCTCGCGCTCGGCGGGGTCACCTACGCGCTGACCGCCGCCGGCGAGGCGATCACCCCGGGGGTCTGGGTCTCGGCGGCGGCCGGCCTGCTGCTGGGCTGGGCCTTCGTGGTCGTCGAGCGGCGCAGCCCGCAGCCGATGCTGCCGCTCGAACTCTTCGACTCGCGCCTGTTCACCGCCGTGAACGTGGTGACCCTCGGCGTCTACGGGGCGCTGGGCGGCGTCTTCTTCTTCCTCCAGGTCCAGCTGCAGACGGTGGCGGGCTTCTCGCCGCTGGTCGCCGGGGTGGCGTTCGCGCCCGTCACGCTGCTGATGCTGCTCCTGTCGGCCCGCGCCGGACGCCTGGCCAACGTGATCGGACCACGGCTGCCGCTGACCGTCGGGCCGGTGGTCTGCGCGGCCGGCGTGCTGCTGATGATCCGGATCGGCCCGGGCGCCTCGTACTGGACGGACGTGCTGCCGGCCGCGCTGGTCTTCGGCGTGGGGCTGACGGCGCTGGTCGCCCCGCTGACCGCGACCGTGCTGGCCGCCGTCGAGGTGCGCCGGGCCGGCATCGCCAGCGGCGTCAACAACGCCGCCGCCCGCGCGGCCGGACTGCTCGCGGTCGCGGCCCTGCCGCTGCTCACCGGGCTGAGCGGCGAGCAGTACCAGCAGGCGGCGGCCGTCGACTCCGCCTTCCGCACCGCGATGCTGATCTGCGCGGGCCTGCTGGTGGCGGCCGGACTGCTGGCCGCCCTCACCGTGCCGGGCCGCCCACCGGCGGAGGCCGCCGAGCCGGACGGCACCTGGTACTGCGCGACGACGGGCCCGCCGGTGGACCCGGGACACGAGTGTCCGGGCTCGGCGGGGCCGTGAGCACTCCTCCTAGAGGATGTCGCCCGGGGCGTACTTGGCGGCCTCGGGGTAGCGGGTCGCGACGGCCTCGATCCGGCGGACCACCTCGGCCACCTGGGCCCCGGCCGCGCCGGTGAAGGAGAGCCGGTCGGCGAGCAGCGCGTCCAGCGCGGCCCGGTCCAGCGGCATCCGCTCGTCGGCGGCGAGCCGGTCCAGCAGCTCGTTCTGCCGCGCGCCGGCCCGCATCGCGAGCGCGGAGGCGACCGCGTGCTCCTTGATGATCTCGTGGCCCGCCTCGCGGCCCACGCCCGCGCGCACCGCGCCCATCAGCACCTTGGTGGTGGCCAGGAAGGGCAGGTAGCGGTCCAGCTCGGCCTCGATCACGGCCGGGAAGGCGCCGAACTCGTCGAGCACCGTCAGGAAGGTCTCCAGCAGGCCGTCGAAGGCGAAGAAGGCGTCCGGCAGCGCGACCCGGCGCACCACCGAGCAGGAGACGTCGCCCTCGTTCCACTGGTCGCCGCCCAGCTCGGCGGTCATCGAGGCGTAGCCGCGGATGATCACCGCCAGGCCGTTGACGCGCTCGCAGGAGCGGGTGTTCATCTTGTGCGGCATCGCCGAGGAGCCGACCTGGCCCTCCTTGAAGCCCTCGGTCACCAGCTCGTGACCGGCCATCAGCCGGATCGTCTTGGCCAGGCTGGAGGGGGCCGCGGTCAGCTGGACCAGCGCGGTCAGCACCTCGAAGTCCAGCGAGCGCGGGTACACCTGGCCGACGCTGGTCAGCACGTTGTCGAAGCCCAGGTGACCGGCCACCCGCTGCTCCAGCTCGGCGAGCTTGGCGGCGTCGCCGCCCAGCAGGTCGAGCATGTCCTGGGCGGTGCCCACCGGGCCCTTGATCCCGCGCAGCGGGTAGCGGGCGATCAGCTCCTCGAGGCGGGCGAAGGCCACCAGCAGCTCGTCGGCCACCGTGGCGAACCGCTTGCCGAGCGTGGTGGCCTGGGCGGCCACGTTGTGCGAGCGGCCGGCCATGACCTGCTCGGCGTGCTCGGCCGAGAGCCGGCCCAGCCGCACCAGCACGGCGACGGTGCGGTCCCGCACGTGCTCCAGGGACTGGCGCACCTGGAGCTGCTCGACGTTCTCGGTCAGGTCCCGGGAGGTCATCCCCTTGTGGATCTGCTCGTGCCCGGCGAGCTCGCTGAACTCCTCGATCCGGGCCTTGACGTCGTGCCGGGTGACCCGCTCACGGCGGGCGATGGACTCCAGGTCGACCTGGTCGAGCACCCGCTCGTAGTCGGCGACGGCCGTGGCGGGGACCTCGATCCCGAGGTCTTGCTGGGCCTTGAGGACGGCGAGCCACAGGTGGCGTTCCAGGACCACCTTGTGCTCGGGGGACCACAGCTGGGCCAGGGTCGCCGAGGCGTACCGGGAGGCCAGGACATTGGGGATCAGGGGCTTCGCGCTCACGCTTCGCAAGGTTAACAGCCGAGGTCAGCGCAGTCCGCGCGGAGGTCGGGCCTGCGCGCCCGACCGGCGCCCGCCGTCACAGTCCGGACAGGCCCTTGAGCAGGGTGGTGACGCCGCCGGCGAGCGCGAGCAGCAGGACGAACCGGCGGGCCGGCGTCTCCGGAACCCGCTCGGCCAGCGCCCGGCCGATCACCGCGCCCGCCACCAGGGCGGCCAGCACCGCCAGCCAGGCCGGGCCGGCCAGCCGCGGGCCGCCCTTGACCGCGATCGACAGGAGGTTCACCAGCAGGCCGTAGAGCTGGGCGTTGGGGACGAACTCGCGGACCGTCCAGCCCGCGTTCAGGGCGTAGAGCGAGATCGCCGGACCGCCCACGCCGGCCGAGGCGTTCATGAAGCCGCTGGCCGCGCCGGCCGCGAGAGCCCCGCCCGGCCCGCGCAGCGCGGCCACCCGGGTGCCCCGCATCACCAGCAGCACGGCCACGCTGACCAGCGCGCCCATCGCGGCCAGCAGCTGCGGCGCGGGCAGCCGGTCGGCCACCCAGGCGCCGAGCGGGACGCTGCAGGCCGCCGCGGCGATCAGCGGCAGCATCGCGGCCGGGCGGACCTGGCGCCAGCTGGTGGCCAGGCCGATCGCGCTGATCGCGCCGGCCGCGCAGTTGGCGAGCAGCACGCCCTGCGCCGGACCCAGCATCAGCGCCAGCGCGGGCGCGGCGACTAGGGCGAACCCGATCCCGGCCATCCGCTGCACCGAGGCCCCCGCCAGCACCACCACGCCGAGCAGCAGGTCGGCGTCCCCGCCCTGGATCGCCACGCGTCCCCCTCCGCCTCCGAACGATCCTCCGCCCCCGCCCCACCCCGGTGGTGGTCAGGCCTCCAGCAGCGGCAGGATCTGGTGGCACATCGCCAGCAGCGCGGCACGCTGCTCGTCGCTGAGCGAGTCCAGCGCCCGGTGCGCCTTGCTCATGTCGGCCCGGATCCTGAGCAGCACCTCGCGGCCCGGCTCCGTGATGGTGACGATCTTGACCCGGCGGTCGGCGGCGGCCGCCTCCCGGCGGGCGAAGCCGAGGCCCTCCAGCCGGTCGACGATGCCGGTGACGTTGGAGGCGTCGCACCCCAGCCGTCCCGCCAGCGCGCGCATCGGCACCGGCTCGGTCACCACACCCAGCGCCTTGGCCTGCGAGGAGCTCAGCCCGTGCCGGCCCGAGGCCGCGGCGAAGTCCAGGAAGTAGGCGGCGCTGACCGCGGCCACCGCCTCCATCAGTGTGGCGGTGGAGACCGGTGGTGCGGTCGGGGTTGCTGTGGTCGAGGGAGCCATGGGTTCAGGGTACGCACAAAAGCTTTAATCACTCCAGCTTCCCCCCGTCGGCTCAGTCCGCCCGCCGCTCGGCTCAGGCCACCAGCTGCGCGAAGAGCCGCTCCAGCTCGCCCGCCGGATCCGCGGTGAGCCCGGTGTGCACCGGCCCGGGCTGGACCACGGCGCTGCGCGGCGCGGTCAGCCAGCGGAACCGCCGGCCCGGACTGTCGCCGCGGGCCGAGCCGCCCGCCGCCCCGCCCGCGCAGACGCCCTCGATGCCGCGCAGCGCCCGCGCCACCGCGGCCAGGTCCACCGCCGGGTCCAGCGCCAGCAGCTTCGCCTCGGGCAGCAGGGTGCGCACCGCCAGCTCCTCGCGCCAGCGGCAGTAGACCAGCACGCCGAGGTTGACCAGCTCGCCGCGCTCCACCCGCGGCACCGCCCGGATCAGCGCGTACTCGTAGTCGTGGTACTCCACCGGATCCGCCGGGCTCGTCGAGGCGGGGCTCGTCGGGTCCGCGGGCGTCGTCGGCCGGTCCGTCACAGCGTCACCTCGTCCAGCGGGGGCAGCGGGGGCACCTCGGGCAGCGCCGGCAGCCAGTCCCGCGGACCGGCCAGCCGGGCGGTCAGCTGCGCGACGTAGGCGGCGCGGACGGCCTGCGGGTTCGCGAAGCCGGGCTCGTCGAGCAGGAACTCGTCGGGGATCGCCGCCGCCGCCCGCTCCAGCAGGGCGGGCGTGGCGAGCGCGGCCAGCCCCCGGCCCGCGGCCGCCAGGTCCGGCGCGAAGCGGACGAGCGCGTGGTCGCCGGCGTCGTACGGCCGGCGGATCCAGTTCGCCGCCCCGGCCCAGTGGTGGTGGAAGATCAGGCTGGCGCCGTGGTCGATCAGCCGGAGCGCGCCGCCGGCCACCAGCAGGTTGGGGTTGCGCCAGGACCGGTCCACGTTGCCGATCAGCGCGTCGAACCAGAGCACCCGCCCGGCCTGCAGCGGGTCCACCTCGAAGCAGAGCGGGTCGAAGTTGAACGCGCCGCTCAGGAAGGCCAGCCCCACGTTCAGCCCGCCGCTGGCCCGCATCTGCTCCTGGATCTGCTGCTCCGGCTCGCTGCGCGCGAGCACCGGATCGAGGTCCACGCGCACCAGCTCGGGCACCGGCAGTCCCAGCCCGCGGCCCAGCTCGCCCGCCAGCACCTCCGCCACCAGCGCCTTGCGGCCCTGCGCCGCACCGCTCCACTTGAGCGCGTACAGCTGGTGGTCGTCGGCCTCCACCAGGCCCGGCATGGAGCCGCCTTCTCGCAGTGGCGTCACATAGCGGACCGCCGTCACCTCACGAAGCACCCCCCAACCCTACCCATCCGCCGAGCAGCGGTGGCGGGCGCCCGGGGTGCGTGCGAGGGTGGCGAGGAGGTGGCCCCTCACCAGGTCGCGTGCTGCCGATTCCCTCCCAGGGAAGGACATCTGATGGAACGACCCCGGATTCTCGTGGTGGGCGGCGGCTTCGCCGGACTGGAGTGCGCCCGACGGCTGGAGCGCAAGCTCGCCGCCACCGAGGCGCAGATCACCCTGGTCGCCCCGTTCAGCTACCAGCTGTACCTGCCGCTGCTGCCGCACGTCGCCGCCGGGGTGCTCACCCCGCAGTCGGTCGCGATCTCGCTGCGCCGCACGCTGCACCGCACCGACATCATGCCGGGCGGCGCGATCGGCGTGGACCCGCGGGCGAAGGTCTGCATCGTGCGCAAGATCACCGACGAGGTGGTGGCCGAGCCCTACGACTACCTGGTGCTCGCGCCCGGCAGCGTCACCCGGACCTTCGACATCCCGGGCCTGGTGGACCACGCGCGCGGCATGAAGACGCTGGCCGAGGCGACCTACGTGCGCGACCACGTGATCGCCCAGCTCGACCTCGCCTCGGCCACCCTGGACCAGGCCGAACGCGAGTCGCGGCTGCAGTTCGTGGTGGTCGGCGGCGGCTACGCGGGCACCGAGACGGCGGCCTGCCTGCAACGGCTGACCACCGCCGCGCTCGACCGCTACCCCCGGCTGGACCCGCGGCTGATCAAGTGGCACCTGATCGACATCGCCCCGCGGCTGATGCCCGAACTCGGCGAGCACCTGGGCACCCGCGCCATGAAGGTGCTGCGCGACCGCGGCGTGGACGTCTCGCTGGGCGTCTCGGTGGCCGAGGTGAGCGAGCAGAGCGTGACCCTCACCGACGGGCGGGTGCTGCCGTGCCGCACCCTGATCTGGACCGCCGGCGTGGCCGCCAGCCCACTGATCGGCACCATGGACGCGGAGACCGTGCGCGGGCGGATCGCGGTGACCCCGGAGATGCGGGTGCCGCAGTTCGAGGGCGTCTTCGCGCTCGGCGACGCGGCGGCCGTACCGGACCTGGCCAAGGGCGACGGCGCGGTCTGCCCGCCCACCGCGCAGCACTCGGCGCGCCAGGGCCGCAGGGTGGCCGACAACGTGATCGCCGCGCTGCGCAACCAGCCGCTGGAGCCCTACTACCACAAGGACCTCGGCCTGGTGGTGGACCTCGGCGGCAAGGACGCGGTCTCCAAGCCGGTGGGCGTCGAGATGACCGGGGTGCCGGCCCAGCTGGTGGCCCGCGGCTACCACCTGATGGCGATGCGGACCAACGTGGCCAAGTTCCGGGTCGGCTGCAACTGGCTGATCAACGCCACCGCGGGCGACGACTTCGTGCGCACCGGGTTCCTGGCCCGCCAGCCGGCGCGGCTGCGGGACTTCGAGTACACCGGCGCGTACCTCACCAAGGAGCAGATCCGCGAGCACACCCGGGCGCTGCACGTCGGGCACTGACCCGCCGGGCACTGACCCGCCGGGGCGCCGGGGCGCCGGGGCGTCAACCTGACCGGGGCCGGACCGCTCGCACGAGCGGTTCGGCCTCACCCCTTCCGGTGAGCGCCGCGGCTCACGCGGTCCCGGCGGCGCCGGCAGCCGCTAGCGTCCGGTGCCCATGCGACCCCTGCGCCCGTCCTCCCTGCCGCTCCCCCGCCGCCGCGCCGTCCTCGGTGCGGGGGGGGTCGTGCCCGCGCTGGCGGCCCTCGCCCGGCCCGCGGCGGCCACCGCCGCGCCCGCCGCCCCCTCCCCCGTCCCGTCCCCCGGGCGGCGCGCCGACCCCGAGCCGCTCCCGTCGGACGCGGCCGTGGCCCGCGAGGTGCGCGCGGAGTTCCTGCACAGCTGGCAGGGCTACCGGCAGGCCGCCTGGGGCTACGACGAGGTCCGTCCCGTCTCCGGCGGCCGCCACGACTTCTTCGCCGCCGGCCACAGCTTCGGCCTCTCCGCCGTCGAGGCGCTGGACACCCTGTGGGTGATGGAGCTGGACGAGGAGGTGGCGCAGGCGGCCGACTGGATCGAGGCCCACCTCGACCCGGTCGCCGATGTCGACATGCCGGTCTTCGAGTCGGTGATCCGGCTGGTCGGCGGCCTGCTGGCGGGGTACCTGTGCACCGGGCGGCCCGAGTTGCTGACCCGGTGCCGGGAGCTGACCGACCGGCTGCTGCCCGCCTTCACCGCCTCGCCCACCGGCATCCCCTACACCCGGGTCAACCTGCGCACCGGGGCGGTGGCGGGCACCGCGCCGCCGCTGGCCGAGATCGGCAGCAACGTCGCGGAGTTCGGGCTGCTCTCGCGGCTGACCGGCGACAGCCGGTACGTCGACGCGGCCAAGCGCGCCTACCGGGCGGTGCTGGAGCGGCGCAGCTCGCTGGACCTGCTGGGCACCACCCTGCACACCGAGACCGGCCAGTGGCTGGACGACGTCTCCTGCGCGCCCAACCCGCCGGTCGACTCCTTCCACGAGTACCTCCAGGTCGGCGGCGAACTGCTGGACGATCGTGAACTGCGCGACTGGTACCGGCTGTTGACCGACGCGGTGCTGCGCCACCAGTTGGTCGAGCAGGACGGGCTCAGCTGGTTCCGGCAGGTCGGCGCGCAGGACGGCCGGCCGCGCGGGACCAACCAGTCGGAGCTCGGCTCGTTCTACGCCGGACTGCTCGCCAAGGGCGGCGACCTGGCCACCGCCCGTTCCTACTACCGCTCCTGGACCGCGCTGCTGGACCGCCACCCGGTGCTGCCCGAGCAGCTGGACTTCGCCACCGGCGAGGTCCGATCGGCCCGCAACGACCTGCGTCCCGAGTACGCCAACGCGGCCTTCGACCTGTGGCGGCTGACCGGCGACGAGGAGTACAAGCGCACCGCCTACCGCTACTTCGACGCGCTGCGCACCCACCTGCGGGTGCCGGGCGGCTACACGGTGGCCGAGGACGTGACCGGCTCGCCGATGCGGCTGGGGGACCTGACCCCGGGCTACTGGTTCGCGGAGAACCCCAAGTACCTCTACCTGATGTTCGCCGCGGCGCCGCGCTTCGACTACGCGCGGGGCCTGCTCTCCACCGAGGGCAAGATCCTGCGCGGCGCCGTGCGCCCCGGCGCCTGACCGCCGGGCGCCGGACACGGGACGGCCGCAAAGCCGGGTGCCGGACCCCTGGGACGGGGTCCGGCACCCGGACCTCAGGAGGCGTTCAGGTACATCCCGGAGGCGTCCCTGCCCGGCGTGTTGCGGCAGGCGTAGTTGCCCTGGCTCTGGGCCCAGAGCAGGCTCAGGCACCGGCCGAGCGCGAGCTGCCCGTAGTAGTTCGGGTGCATCGACTCCTGCACCGCGCCCTGGGTGGTCATCCCGACGTCGACGAAGCGCGCCCACTCGCTGGTGGTCGCCGACGGCGCGCTGCCGGAGGCGGCCAGCGCGGTGGCCGTGGAGCAGACCTCGCGTCCCTGCAGCAGGTCGCGCAGGTCCAGGAACTGCACCCCGCGGTCGGCCGCGACCGCCGCGAGCCGGTCGGAGACCTCGGGGACCATGGTGTCCCGGGCCCAGTCGGAGTCCGCGTCCCAGAACGGGCAGCCGCCGGTGTTGACGCGCGACCAGCCGCTCTCCGAGTACCGGTTCTCCGAGCTGCGCGGGATCGGCGAAGGGTAGGACTGCAGGACGATCCGGTAGGAGCCGGCCGCGTACCCGTCGGCCGACATCACCGTGCGGATCGCGTCGATCGACCGGCCGACCCCGTCCATCGCGGCGTCCATCTTGGCGTCGATGGCGCTCTGCTGGTCGTCGTGGCAGTAGGAGTACCAGACCACGTAGTCCTTGGCGCAGGCGGTGATCACGTCCGAGAAGCCGAGGTCGTTGCCGCCGATGGACAGGGTGATCAGCTTGACGGTGTTGTGCGCCGCCACGGTGGCCAGCTGGTCGGCCTGCGGGGCCTCGCCCTTGAAGCTCTGACCGCCGTCGGCCGCCCGGATGACGTTGGCGGTGGTGGCGCCGGAGCAGGCCAGGTTGACCGTGCTCTGGGCGATGCCGGTGGCGCCGGTGACCTCGGCCGAGTTCGAACGGTCGCACCCGTTCGAGGCGGTCGAGCCGTAGACCCGGGTCGGGTCGTAGCCGCTGCCGGTCCAGGCCCGGTCGGTGCCGCTGCGGTTGCCGCTGCTGGTGTCGCTGTTGCCCATCCAGCGTCCGGCCTCGCCGGAGATGTAGCTGTCGCCCATGGTGACGCTCGCGGTGGGACCCGAGACGGCGTGGGCGGGGGCGGCCACGGCCAGCAGGCCGCTGGTGCAGAGCGGGAGCGAGAGCAGGGCGGCGAGCAGCCGCTTGGTTCTGGGGGCGCGCTTGGTGCTGGTTCTGCGTTCGAGCACGGCGGAACTCCTGCGATCAGCGGCACCCGCATGTGGGGATGGGGGTGCCGCTACGAGTGAGGGTGGGCCGCCGGCCGGTGGCGCGAAGAATGTGACATGCGCGCGGTTGTTACCGCTAGGTATCTGCAGCACCTATTTCGCTCTGTTACCGGTGGGTTCAGATCTGTCGCGAACCGCCTCCGGAGCCGCCGCGCACCGCGCTGAGCACGGCGGCGAGGTCCGCGGCCAGCTGCGGGGCCCGCTCGGCCGGGAGCCGGGCCACCGTGATCCGGATCCCGGGCGGGGCCTGCAGCCGGAAGCCGGCACCCGGGGAGACCGCCCAGCCGCGCTGCAGCAGACCGACCACCACCGCGGTCTCCTCCGCCACCGGGACCCAGACGTTCACCCCGCTGCCGCCGGTGGCCGCGATGCCGTGGCCGGCCAGCGCGGCCAGCAGTGCCTCGCGCCGCTCGCGGTAGGCGCCGGCGACCTTCGCCAGCGGGGCCGCGTCGGTGCGCCAGAGTTCGGCGGTGGCCTGCTGGAGCAGGTGGCTCACCCAGCCGGTGTCCAGCCGCTGACGGCCCAACAGCCGGTCCACCGTCTCCTGATCACCCGTCAGAACGGCCACCCGCAGGTCGGGGCCGAACGCCTTGGCCATCGAACGGATCACCACCCAGTGCGCGGTGACGGGCCGTCGGTCCGGGTCGCAGGAGAGCGGGGCGAAGGGCAGCTCGGTGATGCCGTGCCCGTGGTCGTCCTCGATCAGCAGGGTGGCGGGGTGGCCGGCGAGCACCGCGCGCAGCTCGGCGGCGCGCTCGGCGGTGAGCGCGGCGCCGGTCGGGTTCTGCGCGCGGTTGGTGACGATCAGCGCCCGGGCGCCGCCGGCCAGTGGGGCGGCCACCGCCTCGGGGCGCGGACCCGCCTCGTCCAGGGCGACCGGCACGGCGCGCAGGCCGTGCGCGGGCAGCAGGTCCAGCAGGCTGGCCCAGCCCGGGTCCTCGACGGCGACCGCGTCGCCGGGGCGCAGCCGGCCGGCCAGCTCCCGGGCGATGGCGTCCAGCGCGCCGGCCGTCACCGCGAGTGCGCCCGGTGCGAGCGCGTCGGCCTCGAAGGAGGCCCGGGCCAGCTCCAGCAGTCCGGCGTCGGCGGCCGGATCGCCGTAGAGGACCGGCCGGCGGTCGGCCGCGGCGGGGGCCACCGCCAGCGCCGGGCCCAGCGGCGGCAGCAGCGCGGGATCCGGGTTGCCGGCGGCCAGGTCGTGCGCGCCCGGCGGCACCGCGGGCCGGACCCGGTCGCGGTGGGTGGTGACCGGACGCGGGCGGATCCGGCTGCCCTTGCGGCCGGCCGTCTCGATCACCCCGCGGTCGCGCAGCAGCCGGTAGGCGGCGGCCACGGTGTTGGGGTTGACCGCCAGCTCACCGGCCAGCTCGCGCAGCGGCGGCAGCGTCTGGCCGGGCTCCAGTTCGCCGGCCGCCACCGCCCGCTCCACGTCGGCGGCGATCTCCGTGGCACGCCGGCCCTGAATCCGATAGTCTCCTAGCACAAAGATCAGTATGCACTAGTGCAGAGGGGCTGTCATGTCGGACACCACCGCGGTGAGCCAGCAGCAGGACGAGCGGGCCGGCGGCGAGCGCCCGGACGGCGGCGAGGGGGCCGGCGCCTACGCCCGCACCCCGCGGACCACCCCGACCCGCTACCGCGAGCGGGCCAGCTGGGAGCGGGCCGAGATCCACGCGATCCTGGACAGCGCCTGGGTCTGCCACCTCGGTTTCGTGGCCGACGGCGCGCCGGTGGTGCTGCCCACCATCTTCGCCCGGGTCGAGGACCGCCTCTACCTGCACGGCTCCACCGGCAGCCGCCCGCTGCGCGCGGCCGGCGGCGAGGAGGGCCTGGCGGTCTGCGTGACGGTGACCCAGGTGGACGGCATAGTGCTGACCAAGTCGGCCTTCAACCACTCCGTCAACTTCCGCTCGGTGGTGGCGCACGGCGTCGCCCAGCAGGTCACCGACCCGCAGGAGCTGGCACTGGCGCTGGACGCGCTGGTCGACCAGGCCGTGCCGGGCCGCTCGGGGGACGTGCGGCCCGGCAACCCCAAGGAGCTGGCGAAGACCGCGGTGATCCGGCTGGTGCTGGACGAGGTCTCGGCCAAGACCCGGGCCGACGGCGCCGACGACGACCCCGAGGACGAGGACCTGCCGTACTGGTCCGGTGTGGTCCCGGTCAGCACCGTCTACGCCGCGCCGATCCCGCACCCCGGGACCGAGCGCGAGCTGCCCGGCTACCTGCGCGACTTCCGCCCGAGCGGCGCGGCGCGCTGAACCCCGGGGCGGGCCCCCGGGACCCCGACGGGGGAAGGCGACATCTCCGTTTCATTGCGGAGAAGTCGGGCAGCCGACTGGTCTGATGGTCCGGATCACGTCCGCTCGCCTCCCGGGAGTCCGCCCTGTCCAGTTCCGCGCCGGCGCAGCCCGCCGACACCGCCCATCTCGGCCATGTCGTCTTCATCTCCGCCGCCGCGGCCATGGGCGGCTTCCTGTTCGGTTACGACAGCGCGGTGATCAACGGTGCCGTCACCGGCATCCAGAAGCACTTCAACGTGGGCAACGGCGAGACCGCCTTCGTGGTGGCCATCGCGCTGCTCGGCTCGGCGGCCGGCGCGGTGGCGGCGGGCTGGCTGGCCGACCACCTGGGCCGGGTGCGGACCATGCTGCTGGCGGCCGTGCTCTTCGCGATCAGCGGCGTCGGCTCGATGTTCCCGCCCAGCGTCCAGGTGCTGGGCGTGTGGCGGGTGGTGGGCGGAATCGCGATCGGCATCGCCTCGGTGATCGCGCCCACCTACATCGCCGAGGTCGCGCCGACCGTCTACCGCGGCCGCCTGGCGTCCTTCCAGCAACTGGCCATCGTGCTGGGCATCACCGTCTCGCAGCTGGTCAACTACGCGCTCAACCAGGCCGCCGGCGGCGAGTCCACCGGCCACCTCGCCGGCATCCAGGCCTGGCAGTGGATGCTCGGCGTCGAGACCGTCCCGGCCCTGGTGTACGGCGCCCTGGCGCTGGCGATCCCCGAGTCGCCCCGCTACCTGATCTCCACCGGACGCGAGGACCAGGCCCGCGTCGTGCTGCGCGGCGTGGAGGGCGAGGGCGTCGACATGGACGCCCGCCTGTCGGAGATCCGCGCGGTGCTGGACACCACCCACAAGCCGCACCTGCGGGACCTGCTGGGCGGGCGGTTCGGCCTGCTGCCGATCGTCTGGGTCGGCATCGGCGCCTCGGTCTTCCAGCAGTTCGTCGGCATCAACGTGATCTTCTACTACTCCTCGCTGCTCTGGCAGTCGGTCGGCATCGACGAGAGCAACTCGCTGCTGATCAGCCTCTCCACCTCGA
The DNA here is from genome assembly GCF_039528135.1 of Kitasatospora nipponensis. Lineage (NCBI taxonomy): Bacteria > Bacillati > Actinomycetota > Actinomycetes > Kitasatosporales > Streptomycetaceae > Kitasatospora > Kitasatospora nipponensis. Next base: position 22,958 of record NZ_BAAALF010000126.1, read on the forward strand.
TCGTCAACGTGATCGGCACGGTGATCGCGATCACCCTGGTGGACCGGATCGGCCGCAAGCCGCTCGCGCTGGCCGGCTCGATCGGCATGGCCGCCTCGCTGGGCACCGCGGCCTGGGCGTTCTCCTACCGCAGCGGCACCGGCACCAGCGCCACGCTGCCCAGCCTCCAGGGGACCGTGGCCCTGGTGGCCGCGCACGTCTTCGTGCTCTGCTTCGCCTTCTCCTGGGGCGTGGTGGTCTGGGTGCTGCTCGGCGAGATGTTCCCCAACAAGATCCGCGCGCTCGCCCTCTCGGTGGCCGCCTCGGCCCAGTGGATCGCCAACTGGGCGATCACCGTCAGCTTCCCGAGCCTGTCGGACTGGAACCTGTCGGCCACCTACGTCATCTACGCCTGTTTCGCGCTGCTCTCGATCCCCTTCGTGGTCTTCTGCATCCGCGAGACCCGCGGGCGGGCGCTGGAGGAGATGGGCTGACCCGGCGGGTGCGGGAGGCGGCGTCGGCCACCGCCGCGGCGGTGGCGCGACACGCCGCAAGCGGGCCGGAACTGACGGACAGCCGGCTTCCGCGCCGCATACCATCGTCCCCGCGGGCCGCAGCGGCCCCTCCCGTGCGGTGCCCCGGCGCCGCGCCAGCGGCTGACCAGGAGACCCGATGGCCGACCCCGCGCAGAACGTCAGCTTCCCCGGCGACGGCGGTCAGGCGCACGGTTACCTCGCGCTCCCCGAGGCGGGCAGCGGGCCCGGGCTGCTGGTGGTGCAGGAGCGGTGGGGCCTGACCACCCATCTGACCACCCTGGTGGACCGGTTCGCCGCCGAGGGATTCGTCGCGCTCGCGCCCGACCTCTACGACGGCGCCACCACCCACGACCCCGCCGAGGCCGCCGAGTTGCTCCGGCGGCTGCCGGCCGAGCGGGCGGCGCGCGAGCTGCGCGCCGCGGTGGACTTCCTGCTCGGCCACCCGGCGCTGTTGGGCGACGCGATCGCGGTGGTCGGCTTCTGCATGGGCGGCGGCCTCGCGCTGCACCTGGCCGCCCAGGAGGGCGACCGGGTGGCGGCCGTCGTCCCGTTCTACGGCCTGCCGCGCGAGTCCGACTACGACTACCGGGGCCTGACCGCGCACGTGCTGGGCCACTTCGCCGAGCAGGACCGCGCCCTGACGCCGGCCACCGTCGACGAAGCGGCGATCCGGATCGGCGAGGCCACCGACCGTCGCCCGGAGATCCACTTCTACCCCGCCGGGCACGCCTTCATGAACGACGAGAACCTGTCGGGTACCTACGATCCGCTGCAGGCCCGGATCGCCTGGCGGCGCACGCTCAGTTTCCTGCGCGGGCACCTGGGCTGACGGCGGCGGGCCCCCAAGAGCCGTCCCACATGCGCTTTCCCGTGCCCCGGCACCGTTGACCGACGACCCGTCAGTAACGTTGTACCCGCCCGTACCGTGGACAGCCGTCGATGCCACCGTCATAGTCGGGCGAATGCCGAACCGAACCGAGGACCGCGCCCGCCGCTTCGCCTGGGCCGGACGCAGCTACCTGATCCAGACCGGCGCCACCGTGGTCAGCGGACTCGGCAACGCCGGTGCCCCGATCGCCACCGCCTTCGCGGTGCTGCGCATGGGCGGGGGCGCGGAGGCGATCGGCTACGTCACCGGCGCGCGGCTGGCCGCCACCGTCCTGTTCCTGCTGATCGGCGGCGCGGTGGCGGACCGGCTGCCGCGGCACCGGGTGATGGTGGCCGCCAACGTCGGCAACGCGCTCTCCCAGGGGGTGCTGGCGGTGCTGGTGCTGGGCGGCTCGGCACGCCTGTGGCAGGTGGTGGTGCTGGCCGCGGCCGGGGCGGTGGGCCAGGCGTTCTACGCGCCGGCCGCCGAGGCCGTGATCGTCGAGGCGGTCGACCCGGAGCAGGCCGGCCGGGCCTTCGCGATCTTCCGCACCGCGCTGAACTCCTCGCAGATCGGCGGCGCGGCGCTGGGCGGGACGCTGGCCGTGGCGGTCGGCCCGGGCTGG